>ONXW01000059.1 GCA_900321915.1 uncultured Eubacteriales bacterium | reverse complement strand
CCCTACCATATGTCATGTCTGTAAATTCTATATTATAAGCATTTTTTTCCATTTGTTAATTATACCATAAGACAGAGAAAAATAGAAGCATTTTCCGAACACAAGTTTGCAATACAACTCTAAAAAAAGGCAGACTCATGTTTGAAAACACGAGAATGCGCCGGCACACTTTTCAAATATGTCGCCCTGCTGGTCAAGGATCCGTCCCTTCTGGTGGCTTCTCCCCAGTCCGGCTTAAAGACCATGGATGAAGTGGTTGCATTTGCCCAGGAGCATCCGGGCGAGCTGATGTGCGGCGGTTCCAACGCGATTTCTGACGACGCGATTCTGGTAAACCAGATCAATGAGGCCTACGGCATCGATATCACTTACGTAACCCTGGAGAGCGGTTCTGACGTTATCACCGACGTTATGGGCGGTCACGTAGACCTGGCTTTCGGTTCCCCGTCGGAGATCGGCGATAATGTCGCGGCAGGAAACTGTACAGCCATCGCCGCTGTCAGCGACGTCCGTCTGGACTATCCGGGAATGGAAGAGATTCCGACCTGATTCTCCGGGCAGCGGAAACCGATGAGTGGAAAGAATTCATGAAAGAGAACTGCATGAACCCCTTCGTAAAGGATTCAGAGGGGTATAAGGCCTATATTCCCGAGCTTGCAGAGGTTTACAAAGAAAACATCGAGAAGATCCAGGCAAATCAGTAATATGCCTGAACCGGCATGTTCCGGGATGGAAAGCAAAAAAAAGGAGTTCCGCAATTTTTGCGCGGGACTCCTTTTTCGGTGTCAATATTGTTCTTAAAGCTCCGTCAGCCGGAAATCCTTTCCCGCCTCCCGCAGGATATCTCCTTCCGTGTGATGGCAGGTGAAGATGACCATCTGGTTCTTCACAGTGTCGGAAAGCCAGGTGAGCGCGGAGGCCAGGCGGCCGTGGTCGTAGAGGACAAAGCTGTCGTCGAAGATCAGCGGCATCTCCTCATTTTCCGTGACCACTTCCGCGGCGGCAAGGCGGAGGGCAAGCCATATCTGGTCGGCGGTACCGCTGGAGACCTGTTCCAGGGGAACCATGCGGGACCCGTTGTTGAGCCAGATATTCATGTCCTCATCCACATCCATGCTGTTGTACAGGCCGCCGGTGATGCCCCTGATGCGGTCGGAAGCCCGGCGGTTGAGGGCAAGGCCGAAGGAAGTCCGGATGGAACCGGTCAGTTCCTGCAGGGTTTCCATGGCCAGGTCCACTGCGTCGATGTCCTCGCGGATACGCTGGTTTTTCCGTATTGCGGAGGAGAGAGCCGAAGCCCGGTCTTTCATGTCGGACAGCTCTGACAGCCGGCGGTCCAGTTCCCACTGGATGTTCTGCTGCGCGGACATCTCCTCGCGGACTTTTGTCTGATCTTCGCGGAGCGAGATGATCTTTGCGCTCTGCGCTTCGATGGACGTCCCGAGTTCCCCGGCTATGCCGCAGAGGTCGCACAGGGTGTTCATCCGCAGGTCAAAGGCGTCTATGTTTTCCGGCGTAATATCGCGGCTTCCCACATGAAGCTCCAGAGTGTCGGACAGGACGTCGGCAAACTGGCGGGCGGAGATGACATTCTTTTTCCAGTGTGACCGGAAAGCGATGCCCAGGATAATAAACAGTCCGGACAGGAAGCCGGGAATCGCGGCGGTCAGGGGGATGCCCATCATGACGGGGGCTCCATCCAGAAGCATCATGTCCGTTGAAAACCGGGTATAGGCAAAGGCCGCGGCGGCAGCTGCCAGGATAAAGAACAGCCACGGGATGAACCGGCGGGACGGGCTCGCGGCGGTATCCCTGCAGATGAGGTAGTTCTTGTGATTTTCCCTGAACCGGTTCCTGCAGGCCTCCACGGAGGAAAGATCCGTGAAATGGTTTTCCGAAAGCTCCGCGACCGCCTGGTCACGGCGGTTTTCCAGCTCCCTGCGGATGCGGGTATGCTCGTCGATCGCCTGCCGGGCCTGCTCATTCCGTTCCCTGCACGCAGCCATCTCATTCCGGTAGCGCGGGTCGGCGAGCTCAGTCTCCAGGTTTTCAATCTTTGTGAGCAGGGCCGTGTAATCGGCGGAAGCCTCCGGAACCAGCTTCCGGGAGAGGGAATCCTTCTCCCGCTCCAGGATGGCCACGGCGCCGGAGACATCCAGCTCCATGCTGCCGGAGGTGTTCATGTTTGTGATATAGCGCGTCATCTCCCCGGACATGCCGGAGGCGGCGTTCTTCAGCTGCCCGATGCTGACGGTGCCCGCGTAGGCGGTTTCGGAGAGGCCTCCCAGAAGGGAGGAGAGTTTCTCCGCCGGGTTTTCCTCCGCGGCGCCGGTGCTTTCATTTACCAGGACAAAGGTGTCCTTCGGTCTGTGAAAATCGCGCTCAATGCGCCAGACAGAACCCTGCGCCTCAAAGCGCAGCGTCCCGGAATAGACCTCCGGGTGCTCCCAGGGGGTAAGGCGGGCCATGGTATCGTGCTCCGCCTCCACGCCTCGGGCGCGGGTGAATCCGTAGAGCATCGCCTGGAGGAACGTGTGGATGGTCGATTTGCCGGCCTCATTCGTCCCGTAGATGACGTTCATTCCCGGGTCAAACCCGAGGGAAAAATCATGGAATTTGCCGAATCCGTCGATGTGCAGGTCAAGAAAGCGCATGGAGGTCACCCCTTTCTGCACCGCCGTCCTTCTCCCTGGAGAGCAGGAGGGCACGGATTCCGTCGTAGAGCGCTTTTTTCTCTACCGGGCTCATATCCGGCTTCTGCATGGCGCGGATATAGAAGCCTATCATATCCCCGGGATGCTCCGCGAAAAGGGCGCTCATGTCATACTGCGGCTCGGACAGGTCCTCCACATCCAGGATGCGGTACCGCAGCTGCAGCATGTCAAATGTAAAGACCTCATCCGGGTGGCGTTTCCCCAGGATGCGGATCAGGTAAATGTTGTCGGTGCCTTTCTTCCGGATTTCCTCTCCCAGGGCGTCTTCCAGCTCCCGGGCAGTTGTCGCGGGAGTCACCCTGGCAGTCAGGGAAATGTACTGTGCCTTCTGCATGGGCGTAAACTGCAGGGAAATGAGGCCGCCGTCCGCCCCGATCTCACCGCAGTAGATGCCGTACTCCCCCGTGTCCTCGCGGGACAGGGGTTCCGGGCCTCCGCAGAAGGCGGCGCGGCCGCCGGAAAGCACCTCGCGGCGCCGGCGTCCGCCAAGGGCGATATAGGCGTAAGGAGAGTTTTCCGGGCTGACAGGGAGGGAAGACTCCTCCTCCCCGCATTCCAGGAGGATGCGGATCCTCCCGTCATCGGCAACAGGCGGGACCGTGGCGTCCGCCTGATCTTCGGAGAGGCTTATGCCGGTGACTTCCGTGTGCAGGTCCTCAAAATAAACCGTGCTGTCAGGGTACAGGAACGTCACATTGGGAGCCCAGGAGAACCCGTGGAAAGCGGAACTGGGCGTAATGCGGTCCCGTGTGCCCGCAATGATGACAGTACGGAGACGCGGGGCGGAGGCCAGGATGGCATTCACATCCCTGAGGTCCGAAGAGAGGGGCTGCCCGGCAAAAAGGTTCCCTGAGATGAACAGGAAATCAGCGGAAGTATCGCGGGCCCTGCCTACAATGTCGGCGAAGGTTTCCCGGATATCCCTGCTGCGCTCCCTGCTCCACCGGGTGCCGGCATCGGGGGCATAGCCCCAGCAGATATCTCCTGTGTGGATGAATTTCATGGCAGAATCCTTCCTGAAAGGCAAACCCGGCTTACAGCTCGCAGTTTCCCACGGTTCTCGGGAACGGGATAACGTCGCGGATGTTGGCCATGCCGGTCAGGTACATGACGCAGCGCTCAAATCCGAGGCCGAATCCGGAGTGGCGCACGGAGCCGTACTTGCGGAGATCCATGTAGAAATCGTAATCCGATTCATTCATGCCCAGCTCTTCCATGCGGGCCCGGAGCTTCGCGTAATCGTCCTCTCTCTGGCTGCCGCCGATGATCTCGCCGATTCCCGGCACCAGGCAGTCCACGGCAGCGACGGTTTTTCCGTCCGGATTTAATTTCATATAGAAGGCTTTGATCTCCTTCGGATAGTCGGTGACGAAGACGGGGCGCTTGAAGATTTTCTCCGTGAGATAGCGCTCGTGCTCGGTCTGGAGGTCGCATCCCCAGAATACCTTGTAGTCAAACTCATCATTGTGTTCTTCCAGGAGACGGACAGCCTCGGTGTAGGTGACGCGGCCGAACTCGGAAGAAGCCACGTGGTGCAGGCGGTCCAGGAGGCCCTTGTCAATGAAGCTGTTGAAGAAATTCATCTCTTCGGGGGCATTTTCCAGGACATAGTTGATGACGTATTTGAGCATCGCTTCGGCGATGGCCATGTTGTCTTCCAGGTCGGCGAAGGCCATCTCGGGCTCGATCATCCAGAATTCCGCCGCGTGCCGCGTGGTATTGGAATTCTCTGCGCGGAAGGTGGGGCCGAAGGTGTAAATGTTGCGGAACGCCATGGCGAAGGTCTCGCCGTTCAGCTGCCCGCTGACCGTAAGGCTGGTCTTTTTGCCGAAGAAATCTTTGGCGTAATCAATGGCGCCTTCTTCGGTTTTCGGGACATTGTCCAGATCCATGGTGGTTACCTGGAACATCTCGCCGGCGCCCTCGGCGTCAGAACCGGTGATCAGGGGCGTGTTGACATACACGAAATCATGCTCCTGGAAGAAGCGGTGAATGGCGTACGCGGCCAGCGACCGGACGCGGAACACGGCCTGGAAGGTGTTGGTCCTGGGACGGAGGTGGGAGATGGTGCGCAGAAACTCCAGGGAGTGGCGCTTTTTCTGGAGCGGGTAGTCGGAGGCGGAAACGCCCTCGACATCGACGGTCACAGCCTGGAT
>ONXW01000413.1 GCA_900321915.1 uncultured Eubacteriales bacterium | reverse complement strand
TTTCCTGCGGACAGCGGAGCGTGTCCTTTTAAAGGTCGGGGATTTTGAGGCCCGGACCTTTGACGAGCTGTTTGAGGAGACCAAGGCCATTCCCTGGGAGGAATATCTTCCGAGGGATGCGAAGTGCTGGGTAAAAAAGGCTTCCTCCATCAACAGTAAACTGTTCTCCCCCTCCGACATCCAGAGAATCATGAAGCGCGCTCTGGCGGACCGCATGCAGCAGGAATTTGACATGGACCGCATGCCGGAAACCGGGGAGGAATATCCTCTGCGGGTGTTCTTCTACAAGGACCGGGCCACCGTGTGCCTGGATACCAGCGGGGATTCCCTGCACAAGCGGGGATACCGGACGATGCAGGGCGCGGCCCCCATCACGGAGACGCTGGCGGCGGCACTGATTCTCCTGACCCCCTGGAAGCCGGACCGGATTCTCGTTGATCCCTTCTGCGGCAGCGGCACCTTCGTGATTGAGGCGGCCATGATCGCCGCGGGCATTGCCCCCGGCATGAACCGCTCCTTCACGGCGGAGGGCTGGACGGACCTGATACCGAAAAAGTACTGGTATGAAGCCGTCGACGAGGCCGGGGACATGGTCCGGGAGGATGTGAAGACGGATATCCAGGGATATGATATTGACCCGGATATCGTGAAGGTCGCCAGAGAGAACGCGGAGCGGGCGGGGGTCGCCCACCTGATTCATTTCCAGCAGAGGCCCGTGGCGCAGCTGAGCCACCCGAAGAAGTACGGGTTTATCATCACCAACCCGCCCTACGGGGAGAGGCTGGAGGAAAAGAAGAACCTGCCGGAGCTTTACCGGACGCTGGGAGAGCGGTACCGGGCTCTGGATTCCTGGTCCCTGTATGTGATTACCGCCTGGGAAGAGGCGGAGCGGTATATCGGCAGGCGCGCGGACAAAAACCGGAAAATCTACAACGGCATGATGAAGACCTATTTCTACCAGTTCATGGGACCGAAGCCCGCAGGGACAAGGCCTCGGGGAAAGGGCTGAGCATATGAAGCACAGAGTGATATTTGCCACGGGCAATCAGGATAAGCTGCGGGAGATCCGGGAGATTCTCGGGGACCTCGGCCATGAAATCTGCTCCATGAAGGAGGCCGGCTTCGACGGCGATATCGTTGAGAACGGCACAACCTTCGCGGAGAACGCGGAGATCAAGGCCCGCGCGGTGTGGGAGCAGACCGGCGGGATCGTGCTGGCCGACGATTCCGGCCTGGTGATCGACTTCCTCGGCGGGGAGCCGGGGGTCTATTCCGCCAGATACATGGAGGGACATCCCTATTCCGAGCGGAATGCCGCCCTCATCGAGCGGGTGAAGGAAGCGAAGGGGGAGGAGCGGAGCGCGCGCTTCGTCTGCAATATCGCGGCTGTCCTTCCGGACGGAACCGCGGAGCACGCGGAAGCCGTATACGAAGGGCTGATCGCGGAACAGCCGGCGGGGGAGAACGGGTTTGGCTATGACCCGATCCTGTACCTGCCGGAATACGGCAAAACCTCCGCTGAGCTCACGGAAGAGGAAAAGAATGCCATCAGCCACAGGGGCAAGGCACTCCGGGCGATGAAAGAGATCCTGAAGAACAGGCTGGAGGAATTTCGTTTATGAAGATACTGATCGTCAGCGACACCCACAGGAAAGACACAAACCTGAGAACGGTCATACAGAAGACAAAACCCTTTGACATGCTGATTCACCTGGGGGACACCGAGGGCAGCGAGGACCGCATCCGCGCCTGGTGCCTGGAGCAGAACCCCGCGTGCGCCGTATACATCGTACAGGGCAACAATGATTTCTTTTCTTCCCTTCCGAGGGAGGAGGAGATTCAGATCGGCCCCTACCGGGCCCTTCTCACCCACGGGCACTGGTACGGCGTCTCCGTCGGGCCGGAGCGGCTCCTGGAGGAGGCGGAATACCGGGGCGTCCAGATTGCCATGTTCGGCCACACCCACAAACCGTTCCTGGAGGAGGAGCACGGCATTACCCTGCTGAATCCGGGGAGTCTTTCCTACCCGAGGCAGGACGGACGCCGTCCCAGTTATATCCAGATGGAGATTGACCGGGGAGGCGAAGCGCACTATACTGTAAGCTTCCTTGAGTAATCCGGGGGGGAATGATTTTAATCAAAAACTGCTTGACAGACAGAACTTCTTACGATATACTTGCCTTGCTGATCGGTTAGCAGTTGGGATTCTGTAGCTCAGCTGGATAGAGCAACGGCCTTCTAAGCCGTGTGTCCGGGGTTCGAATCCCCGCAGGAT
>ONXW01000083.1 GCA_900321915.1 uncultured Eubacteriales bacterium | reverse complement strand
ATCCTGATTTCCGTTATCGGCGACAAATCCACTGCCCTCTCCATTCTCAAGGAAGAGCGTCTGGTTACGTCCATCTCCGTCAGCGGTGATGAGATGCGGATAGATTTCAAAGGGCAGCGGGAGGACGAGACGGCGCTTCTCAGGAGGATGATAGAGAGCGGCGTCCGGGTCAGCGGCTTCATGCGCGAACGGGGCGACCTGGAGACAGTGTTCCTGCAGCTGGCGGGAAAACAGGAAGAAAGGGCGGTGATGGAATATGAGATGGAATCCGGTATTCTGGAAGGAGATTACCGTTGACAGCCGGAGTGTCAGGCTTCCGGTGGTCATTTTCATCTTCAACATGATTCTGACGGCCGCCGCCATTTTCAATATCTACAATCTGAACATGCACGCGAGGCTGACCGCGGAGATCCAGTACTCCGCGATCCTCGAGCTGTACAGCCTGATCTCGACCCTGGAATTCGTGATGCTCCTGCTGCTGATGCCGGCCCTCACGGCGCCGGCCATCTGCGGCGAGCGGGAGAAGGAGACGCTGGATCTCCTGATCAGCACTTCCCTCCATCCCCGGAGCATCGTGACGGGAAAGCTGGGAAGCTCCCAGACGGAGATGCTGGTTCTTCTGCTGTCGGCGCTGCCGGTCCAGTCGCTGGTCTTTATTTTCGGCGGCGTGACAATGCCGGACATTATCCTGGTCTTTATCACGTATATCGCCGCGGTCATGTATGTCGGCGGGATCGGGATGTTCTGCTCCGCCCTGTTCAGGAAGAATGTGATGAGCAACGCGGCAGCCTACACGGCGACTGCCCTGCTCACGGCGGGAACCTTTGCGGCCTGCCGGTTTTACGGCCTGCTGCGGCTGGGACAGGGGGCATTTGAGATGTACGGCGGCACGGCCGCGGGGGCGGGAAGGCTGATTTACCTCCTCCTGCTCAACCCGGCGGTGACATTTGCCTGCGTGATCAACCTGCAGGCGGGGTCGGGGGACACTCTGGAAAAGCTGTCATCCCTGGCCGGCCCGGTGCCCCGGAACGCGGTGACCGCCCACTGGATCCCGGTGAGCCTCATCCTGCAGATGGGGGTGGCCTTCCTGCTGATTGCGGCGGCCATCTGGCTGATTACACCGGGCAGGAAGAAATAGGAGGAATCATGACCGAAGAGTGCAGAAAGGGCGCGGAACTCATCTGGATGCAGTGTGACAGCGCCCGGTTCCCGGAGGGGCGCACCCTCCTGGAAAAGGCCGCTGCGGAAAATGATGCGGATGCCTGGTATTTCCTGGGAATCTGTTACAGCTGGGGCGGCGGCGATGTGGGCTTCAGTGAGGAGAAGGCCGCGGAGTGCTTCAGAAAGGGTATTCTGGGCGGCAGCGCCCTGGCCGTCCTGGGCGCGATGCGTGCCGGTCTCTGGCCGGACCTCAGAAAGACGTCTTCCGTGACGCCGGAGGAAAGCTTCCGATCGGTGCGGGAAGCCGCCGAGGGCGGGGATATCTTTGCCGCCTGGCAGCTGGCCCAGACCATCGAGTGGGAGGATCTGGAGACGGAGAGAAAGCGCCTCACGGAGGAAAAGCCCGCGCCGGTCATCATCACGGTGCCAGGAGAGTGCGTCCCGTGGTACCGGAAAGCGGCGGAAGGCGGCATCATACAGGCGATGGAGAAGGCCGGGCAGATGAGCCTTGCGGGGACGTACGGCGAGCCTGACGCGGAGGCCTACTCCTTCTGGGTGGAAAAATGCGCCGCGGCGGGCAGCGCCTGGGGACTCTGCGAGATGGGCATCTACTATGCCTCCGCGGGGGAGGCGCAGACGGCGAGGGAATACCTGCTGGCGGCGGATTCCCAGGGGGATGCCAGGGCGGTGCTGCCCCTGGGGCGGCTCTTCCTGGAGGATGAATCTTCCCCGGAAACGATGGAGTGCGCCCTCGGCTACCTGCAGCGGGCCGCGGAACAGGGAGACCCGGAGAGCTTCCGTATTCTGGCGGCTGTCTATGACCGGGGAATACGCACGGAGCGGGATGTAAAGAAAGCCTGCTACTGGTACCAGCGGGCATTCCGGGCCGGCGACGCGGACGCGGGGCTGACCCTCGGGAAGCTGTATATGGAGGACACGGAAATCCGGAACGGGGAGAAAGCGGTCCGGATCCTGGAACAGACGGCGGAGACGGAGGACGGCGCATCGGCCGGGGAGGCCTGCCGTATTCTCGGTCAGATATACCATGACGGGCTGGGCGGCGTCCCCGACGGGGAAGCGGCAATCCACTGGTACACCGCGGGGGCCGGGTTCGGCAACGCGGACTGCATGGAGCGCCTGGGTATCCTGTACTGCCTGGGCGAGGACGGCATTGAGAAGGATTACGAAAAAGCCTTTCACTGGCTGAATCTCTGCTGGGAGAAGGGAACGCTGCATTCCTGTTCGCGGCTGGCAGGCCTGTACCTGCGCGGCGAGGGATGCGAGGCGGATGAGGAGAAGGCTGTCCGGCTCTTTGAGACGGCGGCGCGGACGGAATTCGACGGGTACGCTTACTGCGAGCTGGGCCGCATTTATGAGGCCCGGGGCTCCGCGCAGGATCTGGAAAAGGCAGTTGAGTACTACGGGAAATCCATGGAGCTGGGCAATGAGACCGCCGCCAGGCGGCTTGCAAGGTTTAAAAAGGGAATGTTCGGGAGATGGAAGGTCGTGGAGGAGGAGTAGCCCTCCGGACACAGTGACCCGGAAAAGACAGGAGGAAGAACATGGAGATGTTTTATAACAGCACGCGCGGCGGGGAAAAGAATGTGACAGCCTCGATGGCGATTCTTAAGGGAATCGCGGACGACGGAGGCCTGTTCATGCCGGATCATTTCCCGACGCTTAAGGTGGGCTTTGAGGCGCTTGCGGACATGACATACCAGGAGACGGCTTACGAGGTCATGAAGCTGTTTCTCACGGATTTTACCGGGGAAGAGCTGAAGCGCTGTATCGAGAGCGCCTACGACAGCAAATTTGACACGGAGGAGATCGCCCCCCTGGTCCTCGCGGACGAGGCATATTACCTTGAGCTTTTCCACGGGAAGACCATCGCCTTCAAGGACATGGCGCTGTCGATCCTGCCGCACCTGATGACCACGGCGGCAAAGAAGAACCACGCGGACGAGGAGATCGTGATCCTCACCGCAACCTCCGGCGATACGGGGAAGGCCGCCATGGCCGGCTTCGCGGATGTCCCGGGAACGAGAATCATTGTATTCTATCCGAAGGGCGGCGTGAGCCGGGTCCAGGAGCTGCAGATGCTCACCCAGAAGGGGGAGAACACGGCGGTGGCCGGCATCACGGGGAATTTCGACGACGCCCAGACAGGCGTGAAAAAGATCTTCGGCGACAGGGCCTTCGGCGAGCGTGCCGGAAAAGCCGGATTCCGGTTTTCTTCCGCCAATTCCATCAACATCGGCCGCCTGGTGCCGCAGGTGGTTTACTATGTCTACGCCTACGCGAAGCTCCTGAAAAACGGGCAGATCGCGGAGGGGGAGAAGATAAACTTCACGGTGCCCACCGGCAATTTCGGCAACATCCTGGCGGCGTATATCGCCGGCTGCATCGGGGTCCCGGTCAACCGCCTGATCTGCGCTTCCAATGACAATAAGGTCCTCTATGATTTCTTCACCACCGGCACCTATGACCGGAACAGGGACTTCATCCTGACCTCGTCGCCCTCGATGGACATCCTGATCTCCAGCAACCTGGAAAGGCTGATCTATCTGTCCGCCGGATGCGACGCGGAGAAGACGAAAGAACTGATGAGGGAACTCTCGGAGACGGGGCGCTATACCGTAACCCCGGACATGCGTGAGAAAATGGCTCTGTTCACCGGCGGCTTCGCGACCCAGGAGGAGAACGCCCGGGAGATTAAGCGCGTCTACGACGACACGGGATATCTCATGGACACCCACACCGGCGTGGCCTCCTGCGTATACCACAATTACCGGGAGACGACCGGCGATGAGACAAAGACCGTTATCGCTTCCACGGCGAGCCCCTACAAATTCGCCAGGAGCGTCATGACGGCCATCCGCGGGAAGGAAGAAGAGGGTAAGGATGACTTTGTCCTTATCGACGAGATGAAGGAAGCCTCCGGCGTGGAAATCCCGCAGGCCATCGAGGAGATCCGCAAAGCGGAAATCCGCCACAATACCGTGTGTTCGCCGGAAACCATGGAGGAGACGGTAGCCGGATTCCTGGGCATATAAATGTAGAAAAACTGACATATTTTGTGTCACTTTTTGTTAAGGTTCCTGTGCTATACTTTTTGATACGTAAAAGGGGACGTATCAGCGGGCCGGAAGGCCCGGGGAAAGAGGTATGGTATGACTGGACGAAGACAAATTCAGGCCCTGGCCCTGGCGCTTGTTATGCTGTTCATGGTATTTGTGCCGGTACCGATGAAGTCTTCCGCGGCGACGACCCTGAAGGCCGGATGGGTCAAGAACGGGGATTCCTGGTATTACCGCAAGGATGACGGCTTCTACTACAAGGGCTGGCTCCAGGTCGGCGACAAGTACTATTATATGGATACCGACGGCGCCATGAAAACCGGCTGGCTGCAGTTCAACAACTCCTGGTATTATCTGGGTTCCGACGGCACCATGCACACCGGGTTCAAGAAGGTGGGCGACAAGTGGTTTTACCTGGCCGGCGACGGCAAGATGGTGACGGGCTGGAAGCAGATCAATGACAGCTACTACTATTTCAACAGCGACGGCGAGATGCGCGCCAACGGCTGGAAACAGTCCAACGACGACTGGTATTATCTCGGGTCCGACGGCAAGATGGTGACGGGCTGGAAAGAGATCAACGGCGACTGGCGCTATTTCGACGATAACGGCGTGATGCTTACCGGCTGGCAGCAGATTAAGAACCGCATTTATTACCTGCGGGAGAGCGACGGCGTGATGCTTACCGGCTGGCTGCAGGATGCCAACAAGAATTACTACTGGATGAAGAGCAGCGGTGAGATGGTTACCGGCTGGCGCAAGATCGATGACAGCTGGTATTACTTTGACAAAGAAGGCCACATGGTCACCGGCTGGCAGAAGATTGACGATAAGTATTATTTCCTGGACAGGACGACGGGAAAGATGGCGGCGGATACGACCCTTACCATCGACGGCAAGAGCTACAGCTTTGACGGGGACGGGGTCTATATCGAAAACAGCGCCCAGAAAGTGACTGTCTCCGAAGACGCGCCGGGCAGCGGCTCCGCTAAGGCGGAGGAGGACGCGCCTGGAAGCGGGAAAACGGAGGAAGAGGACGCGCCGGGAAGTAATTCAGGCAAGTCTCAGAACAGCGCGCCGGGCAGCGGTTCCGCTGAGGCACAGAACAGCGCGCCGGGCAGCTCCGGCTCGGATGATGCCCCCGGCGGTTCTTCCACACCGCACGTGGTTGTCCCGGGAGCATAAAGCAAAAACAGGAAAGACTGATTTTATTAGCACTCATTTATAATGAGTGCTAATTTTTTGTTGACTTTAGAATACGACAGCCTTATAATGTGGTTACTGAAAGGAGTGACTATATTATGGCAGTAAAATCAGGAAACTTATCAATCAACAGTGAAAATATATTCCCCATTATCAAGAAATGGCTTTATTCCGATCACGATATTTTTTACCGTGAGCTGATCTCCAACGGCTGCGACGCCATCACCAAGCTGAAAAAGCTGGCCCTGATGGGAGAGTACGAGGAGCCGGCAGATCCGGACTATAAGGTACAGGTTACCGTGAATCCGGAGGAGAAGACCATCTCTGTCGAGGATAACGGCCTCGGAATGACCGCCGGGGAGGTGGAACAGTACATCAACCAGATCGCCTTTTCCGGCGCCCAGGCTTTCCTGGAGCAGTACAAGGATAAGGCCAATGAGGACCAGATCATCGGTCATTTCGGCCTCGGTTTCTATTCCGCCTTTATGGTGGCCGACAGGGTGACCATCGATACCCTGTCCTGGCAGAAGGGCGCGGAGCCGGTGCACTGGGAGTCCGAGGGAGGTACCGAGTTCCGCATGGATACCGGCGACAGGGAGACCATCGGCACAAAGATCACCCTCTATATGAACGAGGACAGCACCGAATTCTGCAATGAATACCGGGCGAGGGAAGTTATTGAGAAATACTGCGGGTTCATGCCGCTGCCTATTTACCTGAAGAATGAGAAGGCAGCCCCCCAGTATGAGGAGATAGAGAAGGATGAGCTGACGGAGAAGGATACGCTCATCGAGACCGTGGTCAAGCCGGCAAAGACCGAGGAGAGAGAGAAAGAAGACGGGACAAAAGAGACCGTGGAGGTGGAACCCGCGAAGGAGACTTACAAGATCCTGAAGCGGCCGGTTCCGCTGAATGATGTCAATCCCCTCTGGAACAAGACGCCCAGCCAGTGCACGGATGAAGAGTACAGGGAGTTTTACCGGAAGGTATTCCACGATTACAAAGAGCCCCTGTTCTGGATTCACCTGAACATGGACTATCCGTTCAACCTGAAGGGAATTCTGTATTTCCCGAAGATCAACCTGGAGTATGAGAGCGCCGAGGGCGTGATCAAGCTCTACAACAACCAGGTGTTTATCGCCGACAACATCAAGGAGGTCATCCCGGAATTCCTGCTGCTCCTGAAGGGCGCCATTGACTGTCCGGACCTTCCGCTGAATGTTTCCAGGAGCGCCCTGCAGAATGACGGTTTTGTGAAGAAGATTTCCGACTATATCACCAAAAAGGTGGCGGACAAGCTGACCGGCATGTGCAAGACCGACCGGGAAAACTATGAGAAATACTGGGATGACATTGCTCCCTTCATCAAGTACGGATGCCTCAGGGACGAAAAGTTCGCTGAGAAGATGAATGATTATATT
>ONXW01000058.1 GCA_900321915.1 uncultured Eubacteriales bacterium | reverse complement strand
TGGTCGCCACAAAAAACACAAAGCTCAGCTTGACGAATTCCGACGGCTGGAAGGAAAAGCCCCCCACTGTGATGGAAAGCTGGGCTCCGAAGCTCCTGCTTCCGGCGACACAGACGACAAGCAGCAGGAGCAGACCCCCGATGCCGTAGACCCACGGGATCCTCGCCAGCTGCCAGACATGGTCAATGATCACCGGGATAAACAGCCCGGCGAAGGCCCCCGCCAGCACCAGGATAAACTGCCTGAGCGCCCGCTCCGGGGAGATGCGGTTGAGCATTATGAACCCGGTTGCCAGGAGCATGCACGTATTATTCAGCAGCAGCGGGGACATCCTGCGGTACAGTCCCCGGGACAGGAGAAGAAACGCCATGAGGAACAGGGCCTGCACCCCGCAGAGCCCCATCAGCATCACGTCCTCCGTCCGCAGCCATGTTACCGTGTCGGCGAGAACCAGGATAAGGAACATCAGCACCACCTGGTTCCGGCAGAGTTCCCTGCGGTCCTCGCGGTCTTCATAGGAAAAATAGCGGAAATTGTAATAGGTATAGACGGCAATCAGCAGGATCATCAGATACCTGGCCAGCTGTGTCACAACATTTGCCATGTCACGCGCTCCTTTGAAAGCTTCATCCGCGCAATCTAGTCAACGCCGCGCCTGAAATGCCCTTTTGTGAAATCCCCGGAGGGCTTCCTCTCTCTTCCCTCCAGGTAAACGGAAATAAAATCATCCGCGGCGGAAGACACCTCCCCCGGGCTCTCCGTGGTGAATACCAGCCCGAGCCAGGCGGGATGAAGGCGGTCAATCCGCTCCTTCTCCCCGAGAAGGGACAGGGGAACGGCGTTATAGATGGTATTATAACAGAACCGGCAGTGATTCCTGACGGGGAAGCTTCTCCCGCTGCGGTCCGCGATGGAGAGTATTCCCGGCTTTCTGTCGCAGCCGCGGCTGTTCTTCCGAAAGCACTGCGCCGTCACCATCAGGGGGTAAGCCCCGTACACCACAAGCTCCCGGTCCCTGCAGGAAAGCTCCTCCATCTCACGGCTGTTGAGCTCCGCGGGAAAGGTAAATGTCACCTCTGTTTCCCCGCAGAAGCTCCGGATCTCCGCTTCCGCCTCCCGGTTCATCGCGTACATGTTGAAATCCATATGTAGAGGCGTCCCCGGCAGCATGCGCAACATGACGGGAATCTCTTCCCAGGCGCGGAGGATTACCCCGTCGAATCCGGCCTGCACAAGGTCTTCTTCATGCTTTTTAAAATACGCATCCGCCTCCTGCCTCCAGATATGGGGGAGTCTGAGGAAACACTCCTTCCCGGCCGCATGGCAGTCCTGCACGGTCTTTTTCCAGTCTTTTGCGGGAAAATGCGCACTGTCGGGACAGATGCGGGAGATCCCGGGCTTTTTCAGGAGTACCGCCAGGTGGGCGGGATCCTCCGTCGCCGCGCTCAGCCTGTATACACGGGCATCCTTTCCGGGATAATCATTTTTTACTTCCGGCTCCCAGGTCATTGTCCGTGCCGGGACAGTCCTTCTCCATTCGCCCAGGACCGCGTTTTCCAGTTCCTCCAGGGCATTCCTCCGAAGGCTGTTCAGGGCCCCGACCGGCACAAATCCCCGGCCGTCGCAGTCTGTCCGGACACTGTCAAAATAGAACGGCGTCTCCCCCGTCTTCCGGATCTGTTTTTCCAGGCTGTCCTTATCCGAGGGCCGGTTCACGGCTTCCGCCACCGCGCTGCCGGCGGCCCTGGCGCTTACTGTTTTTCTTAAGCCTCCCTCCCTTGTTCGGATATCCGTATGGACCTCCAGGGAAAGCGGAGCGCCGATTAAGGCGGTGAGGTGAGCGGCGGCAGGTTCCTGCAGCTTTGCGTTCACATAATCTTCATCCAGCCTGCGCACATATTCGGTATTCTCTTTCCGGAAGGCCGGCTTGTCCCCGAAGACAATCATCTCCGGGCCGTTATGCTTCCGGTAATATCCTTCGGTCTGGCCGCCCCGGTCAAACAGGTCCAGCAGCCGGCTGTGGTCGCTCCGGTCCACATGGTAACCTTCCCTTCCGTGCTCAAGCCAGTAATCGGCGTACTTCCGGTAAATGCTGACGCACCCGGCCGTATACCGCGGACTCTTCATGCGCCCCTCGATCTTCAGGGAATAGACCCCCGCCTC
>ONXW01000093.1 GCA_900321915.1 uncultured Eubacteriales bacterium | reverse complement strand
TCCTCCACGCCGGAGAGAATATTTACCTCCGGGGAGGCGGCCCGGGCGGCGTAATTGGCTTCGCTGCCGTCCCAGAGAGCCGCGGGGGGAAGCCCCGTGACGTCTGAAAGCTGCAGGAAAAGAGTTCTCTTTTCGTCTATGGTCCGGGTGATGCGGGCGGTAAGGCGCGCCGCGTCATAGTTGGTGTCCGGCGAGGCGAGGATGAGATTCTCCGCCAGCATATAGTCGATGCTTTCCGGGACATCGCGGCTCTCACCGCGAAGCCTGGAAGCGATGGCTGCCGTCCCCCTGGTCACATAGGAGAGGAGCTTCTGCAGGGAAGCGGCCTCCGTATTCTTTGCGTCATTCATCGGATGGTTCCTTTCTTTCTTCCGCCGGGGCCGCCTGGGCTTCCGGCTCTTCCAGAATATTAAACGCGATGCGGATCTTGAACAGATCCCCGTCGATAATAATGTCGAAGGTGCCGTTCATCAGGGTAGTCAGGCTCTTGGCGATGGAGAGGCCGAGACCGCTGCCCTCGGTGGAGCGGGAGACATCCCCGCGCACAAACCGCTCTGTCAGCTCATCGGGATTGATGTTCAGCTGATTTGCGGAAATGTTCTTGATGGTAAAGACCGCCTGGTCAGCGATGGCTGTTTCCCCGCCGTCCGCGCGCTCCGCAGCTGCCTGCAGAGCTTCCATGGAAGCCTTCTCCCGGACAATGTCGACGTAGACCCGGCTGTTTTCAAGCGCGTACTTGCAGACGTTGTTGTAGACATTTTCCAGCACGCGGAAGAGGCTTCGCCCGTCCGCCATAACCATCATCTTTTCTTCCGGCGCGTGGAGTATCAGGTCCAGGTGCCGTGCCTCGATGCGGTCCTCGAATTCGCCGTTGGTCTGCTGCACGAGGGCGACGATGTTCAGCGGCATCATCTCCAGGCGCACGTTGCCGGAGCTGACCTTCGACGCTTCCACCAGGTCTTCCGTCAGCGTCTTCAGGCGCTGGGACTTCTGGTCCAGGACCTCCAGGTAGGAAAGGACCTTCGGGTCGGTGATATTTTCCCGCTTGATGAGGTCCACATAATTGATGATGGAGGTGAGGGGCGTCTTGATATCGTGGGAGACGTTGGTGATCAGGTCCGCCTTCAGGCGCTCGCTCTTCACCTGCTCCTGCAGGGCCGCCTCAAGGCCGGAGCTGATATTGTTGAGACCCTCCGCCAGGGCCTGCTCCTGGTAACTCATGTCCGTGATGTCGATCTTATAGCTGGTTTCCCCGGAGGAAAGCCGTCCCACGGCTTCCACGAAGCGGTCCATCTCCACCGCGTGGCGGAACAGGAGATAGAAGACCCACAGGTTGAACAGGGCCAGTGCCAGGATGACAGCCGCCGTCAGCAGGTTGATGACCAGGTCATCCAGGTAAACCCGCTCCCTGACAAACCGGATGAGCAGGATGAGGCCCGTGTTGACCGCCGCGTAGCCTACAGCGCTGAGGACGAGCCGTCCCTTGAAGCTCTGTTTCCGGTTCAGGTAGGACATCTTCTTCACAAACCGGCAGCAGAGGCTGCTGCTCCAGAGGACGCCTGCCTTATAGCGGCGGAGCATGCTGAAAAATGTCAGCAGAAGCCCCAGGTAAATGATCGCGTAGTAAACTCCCCTGTCGCTGGTCTCCCAGGATTCCGCCGGCAGGGTGACATGTCCGAGCTTGATGATGACATAGCGCCCGATGAGCAGCATGCCCCCGGTCACGATGGCGAAGAACAGAAGGCCGACCTCCGTCGGGTTCTGATCCTCCCGGTGCAGGTGGATCTCCCTGTCCTCGTCCGTATGGCCGGACACAATGACCAGGTAGGCCAGGGTGAGGAGCGCCATAAGGCCGCCGACCACCATCATGACAAAGCCGACGATGTAGAAGTTCTGCATCGCCCGGTATTCGTAATTGGCCCTGGCGTAGTTGTCCTGCTCCGGGAACCTGGTATCCACCGCGAGCAGCAGGTAGAATTCATTGCCCTCGTAGGGGTTGTTGGCTGCCAGCGCGGGGATTGTATTCAGCGTGATGGACTGCAGGTTCGTGTCGTAGAACACGGAATTGCCGGGAAGATAGGCGTATTTTCCGTAATTGTGCACATTGTCCGGTGTAAGCTCCGGATCATTGGAAAATACGTCCGTTGCCTGGTTTTTCGGATCCCGGTAGGCGATCTTGAAGTGGAGGTTCGACTTGTTGACGATCAGCTGGTCCTGCACCGCGTAGTAGTCGTGCAGGGCGTCCATGATCTGCAGGGCGGTCCCCTCCAGGCGGCTCCGGGTCATATTGGGCACGAAATCCTCGTACACCGTCTCCGGGTCCGCGATACTCCACATCACATAGCCTTCCCGGTTTTCCAGCACCTTTTCCGGAAGCGCCCCGCGGGTATAGCTGAAATCCTCGCGGATCTGGTATCCGCGGCTCTCCAGGTAGGTGATGAGATCCTTCAGGTTGTAGTCCACTATGTCCGACGGACCGTACATCATCCGCAGGGCGCGGCTGTCCACCGCCGCCGCCCGGTCCATCGCGAAGGTATCGCTGTACTTGATGTAGCGGAAAATGTTGTTGAGGTCCGCGTTGACCTGCCTGTTGAATTCAGGGGTGTCCTCATAGCGGACATTCTTCACGCGGGTGATTCCCACGCCCAGATTGTCGTTCAGGTACAGCGTTCCCACGCCGAAGAGGGCGATCATCAGGAAAAAGAGGTGCAGTACGCTGGCAATCTGTTTCCGGAGCCGCAGGGGCAGCACGGGTATGTGACGTTCCATTACTGTTTTTCCACCTTATAGCCGACGCCCCAGACAACCTTCAGGTACCGCGGCTCTCTCGGGTTAATCTCGATCTTTTCGCGGATATGGCGGATATGCACCGCCACCGTGTTGTCGGCGTCAATAGCTTCCTCATTCCATATTTTCTCGTAGATTTCGTCGATGGAGAACACCTTGCCGGCGTTGCGCACCAGCAGGAGCAGGATGTTGTACTCGATGGGGGTGAGCTTCACCAGCTTGCCGTCCACGAATACTTCCTTATTCTCATCATTGATCTCCAGGCCGCCGCACCGGAACACGTGGGTGTTCTCCGTGCCGTCCAGGTTGCCCAGCTGGGTGTAGCGGCGGAGCTGGGACTTCACCCTGGCCACCAGTTCCAGCGGGTTAAAGGGTTTGGTAATATAGTCATCCGCCCCGATGTTCAGGCCGAGGATCTTGTCCGTATCTTCGGACTTCGCGGACAGGATGATGATCGGGATACTGCTGGTTTCACGCACCTTCATGGTGGTCCGGAGCCCGTCCAGCCCGGGCATCATCACGTCAAGGATCATCAGGTTGACTTCATTGTCCTTCAGGAGGTCCAGCGCTTCCTGTCCGTCATAGGCCTTCAGGATGCGGTAGCCTTCCCCGTTGAGATAGATCTCGATCGCTTCCACGATCTGTCTGTCATCGTCGCAAACCAGTATTGTCTGCATGATTCACCTCTTATCTTTCTGCACAGAGTGCATATTTGCGCATCTTCTATTTTATCCCAAGAGCAGGCTTCTTGCAAGGTGAGAACCTTTCGGGGATCCTAAGGGAAAGTGACAGAAATGTGAAGCTATTGTGAAATATTCCTTTGAAATAAAAAACCCGGTTGTTTTCAAAAAAGTCATGGTGTATAATACGATAGCTGTAAAGCATGACGGGTAAAGAAACCGGGAGGACAGAAAAACCTATGAAGAATATGAAGAGATACTGCGCTGCGTTCCTGATGAGCGCGGCGATGGCATTTTCCATGACCGCCTGCACCCCGACACAGAACAACCCCCTCCAGCAGGAGGCGGAGAGTGCCGCGGAAGCAGAGCGCCAGACCACGCCGGACGGAGAGGTATATGAGACCGTGGACGGCGCGGAAGAGAAACTGAACATGGTTGTGACGGACAATCCCAGCGTCATGGTTTCCGTCTATACCATCAATGACAAGGCGAACGGCCTCAAGCAGAACATGGACGCCGTGGACGGCGAGGAGCTGACCGCGGATGCCCTTCTGGAGATGCTGATCACTTACAAGACCGTTGAGGAAGGCGTGAGCATCGATACCTTTGAGAACAAGGACGGGGCGATCACCCTGAAGCTCACCGACCTGGAGAAAAAGGACGACCCGCTGGTGCTTGCGGCCATCGGCAACACCTTCCTCCAGAACTTTGAGGCTGAGACCATGGACCTCTATGTCGACGGAACCCAGGTCGTGGACGACATGGTATTCATCAAGAACTACAAAGAGATGAAGTAAAAAGCTTATACAGCAGAAAGAGAGCCCCCGTTCAGCAGACGGCCGCGTGTGCGGTACATCTGCCGGACGGGGGTTCTTGCTGTCTCTACTGCCGGTTCAGCCTGCCGGGATACGTCTTAGCAGGCAGCCTATTTTCTCGCCTTCAGCCACTCGGCATATTCATCCTTGATGACACGGAAGGAGCCGCCGGCCATATCGAGGATGAAGCGGTGGAATTCTTC
>ONXW01000153.1 GCA_900321915.1 uncultured Eubacteriales bacterium | reverse complement strand
TATGATATGCTGACGAAACTGCTTGATACCGCAAAAGGATATATGTCCCATGAGAGCGAGCTCTTCAGTGAGATTATCCGGCTGAGAAACGGCATGAGCGTCAGCGAACTGAATGAAGCCGGGGATCAGATCGAAAGCCTGAGCAGAAGATTTTTTGCCGTGGCGGAGGGATATCCCCAGCTGCAGTCCAGCGAGGTGTTTCGCGAATTGCAGCACGGCATCAGGGATGCCGAGGAACACCTTCAGGCAGCCCGGCGCCTGTATAATTCAAATGTCGCCGCGTATAATCAGTCCATTGCGGTCTTTCCCGCCAGACTCCTGGCCGGAGACCGGCAGCCGAAAGCATTTTTTGTGTCGGATGACAGGAAAAGAGAAGACGTAGAAATAAAGTTCTGAGATAAAAACGGGGGCGCTTATGGAAACAATGCAGACCAAAACAGATCAGCAGATCAAAGCGGAAATTGACTCCCACCGCGCAGGCCGGTCACTGGGAAAAATCATCATGTACGCCGGCATGGGACTGGTGATTCTGTTCCTTATCATGGGGAAAATACTTTTCCCAATCCTGTTCGCGCTGCTGGTGACTCTTCCGGGCGGGCTTATCATGATCCATCATGAAAACGCAATCAAAGAGATACTGGGAGAACAGGTTGTGAAAAATCTGGTGCTGGATGCCTTCGGTCCGGAAACAACGTATGAACCCTTCGGCTGCATTGCGGAGGAAGAAATCCGGCGCGCGGACATCCGTCTGCCCTCTGCCTCCTCACTGGATAAAGTGCGCGGAACCGACCGCATCTGCGCGCTCTATCAGGGGCTGCATATTGAAATGAGCGATGTGAGCCTTATCCATGTGGACATTTCTACCGACGATGACGGAGACAGTACGGAAACGGAAAAAGAAATCTTTAAAGGGCAGTGGATGATATGCGATTTCGGCAAGGAACTGTCCGCCGAAGTCCGCCTGTCAGAATACTCCAAAAAGTTCCCCCGCCGCCTGAAAAACCAGACAATACGGCTGGAAAATGAAGCCTTCAACTCCCGGTTCCTGGTCTTTTCCGAAAACCCGCACGAAGTATTCTATCTGCTGACGCCCCATATGATGGAGTATATCCTGGCCATGTCAGACAGAAGCGGCAAAAATGTGTACATGAGCTTTCTGCGCGGCGGAAAGCTGCATATTGCCGTAAACAGCGGGAAGGATTTCTTTGAGCTGGGGAAGGGAAAGACCGATATTGACCTTCTGCGCAGTACATTTCTTTCCGAAATTAAGTGGTTCACAGATATGATTGACGAGCTGCGCGTGTCAGAAACCCTGTACCGGCCGTAAAATCCCGGCCGTGCAGAAACACAGGCAGTCTCAGAATACAGAAAAACCCCTGTACAGAAGTCTTCCCGGAAGAGCTTCTGTACAGGGGATTTTTCATGTCATCCGCCACTGAGACCGGTTTGTCCCCCGCCGCCTGAAGAGGCGGGGGACATCCCTCACTGTAGTTATACAAATCTCTCGTCGATGACGCGCTTCGTCTTCTTCTCGCTGCGCGGCAGGAAGCCGAGCTCGACCACATACACAATCGGGGTGAAGCCAATCTTCGACTTGACGCTGTCCGCGACCTTCTTCTGCAGATCCTTGAAGTCGTGGGATCCGCTGGCCTCCACATAGATACGCATGCTGTCCTTGCCGTCCAGGTGGGAGATGCGGATCTGGTACTCGCTGGAGAGTTCCGGGAAGGTTCCGAGAATCTCTTCGATCTGTTTCGGGAAGACATTGACGCCCTTGATCTTCATCATGTCGTCGCTGCGCCCGGTGATAACGTCGATCATCGGGAAACGGTTGTCGCAGCACGGGCACTTTTCCGGAACGATGCGGGAGAGGTCGTGAGTGCGGAACCGGATGAGGGGCGCTCCTTCCTTCACGAGGGTGGTGATGACGATCTCGCCCCACTCACCGTCGGGAACATTTTCCCCGGTCTCCGGGTCGATGATCTCCAGATAGATATAATCGTCCCAGTAGTGCATCGCTGTCTGGTTCTTGCAGTTGATGCCGATGCCGGGCCCGTAGATCTCGGTCAGGCCGTAGATATCGTACAGCTCAATCCCCAGCTCCGTGGCGATGCGGCTGCGCATCTTCCTGCCCCAGCGCTCGGATCCGATGATACCCTTCTTCAGGTGGATCCGGTCATGGATTCCCTGCTTCTCGATCTCCTCCGCCAGGAGAAGCGCGTAGGAGGATGTGGCGCAGAGGACTGTGCTCTTTAAGTCCATCATCATCTGCAGCTGCTTGGCGGTATTGCCGGGGCCCATGGGAATCGCCATGGCGCCCAGCTTCTCGCAGCCGTTCTGGAAGCCGATTCCGGCAGTCCAGAGGCCGTATCCCGGCGTGATATGGATGCGGTCCTTGTCAGTCACGCCGGCGAACTCATAGCAGCGCTTGAACATCTCTCCCCAGTCATCCACATCCTTGGCGGTATAGGGGATGATTACCGGCATGCCCGTGGTTCCGGAGGATGAGTGAATCCGGACAACCTCCTCCTCTTTGCATGTCATCAGCCCCAGGGGATATGCCTCCCGCAGGTCCTGCTTCTCGGAAAACGGGAGCTTCAGGAAATCTTCCGCGGATTCAAGACGGCTCACGCCTGCCTCTTTCAGGCGCCTCCCGTAGAAATTGTCCGCGGCGATCAGCCGCTCAATCTGGCGGTTAACCTGTTCCAGCTGTTTTTCATTGATCTGCATACCGGTATCTCCTTTTCACTTTTCATGTTTTCCGGCCCAGGCCAGCGCCTTCCGGTTAAGTTCAATAAATTTTCCGGGAACCCTCTTGCGCACGGCGCCCTCCAGGTCCTCCTCCGTGAGTCCCAGCTCCCCGCTGCGGAGCGCTGCGCCGAGAAGCACCACATTCAGGGTCTTCGCGGACCCGAGTTCCGCGGCGGCGAGATCGCCGTCCACGACCGTCAGGCGTTCCGTATTCTCCCTGAGGTAGGCGATCATGGCATCCGAATCGTAGGAAGACTGCCCGATCATCGCGCTGACCGGCATCACCGGGCGGCGGCTCACCACGACGGCGCCGCCTTTCTTCAGATAGGGCATCATGCGGACGGTCTCCCCCGGCTCGAAGCCGATGATGAGGTCCGCCTCCCCTTTCGCGATCAGCGGGGAATTGACGCCCTCGCCGAGACGCAGGTGGCTCATGACGCTTCCGCCCCTCTGGGCCATGCCGATGGTCTCCGCGGTCCGTATGGGAATGTTCTTTGCCATGGCCGCCGATGCGATAAGCCGGGACGCCAGGATGGTGCCCTGGCCGCCGACGCCGCAGAGAATAATGTTTTTATTCATGACGGCCTCCTTTTCCTTCTGACTGCAGATCATTCTTCCTGCCGCCGGATATGGCGCCGACAGGGCAGATCTGCTCGCACAGCGTGCATCCCGTGCAGAGGGAATCGTCTGTCTTCGCCTTCTTCCCGTCCGCATCCAGGATGAGGCCCGGGCATCCGAGCTCACGGATACACCTGCCGCAGCCGATGCACTTCTCCGGATCCACGCGGGAACATCCGGAAGGCCTCGTCACCGCGATACACGGGGAACGGAAGATAACTGCCTTCACACCGGGCTCCGCCGCGACTCTCTTAATCAGCTCCACCGACGCGGCAAAATCCAGCGGATCCGCCGTCTCCACGACCGTAAGCCCGATCGCCCGCAGCACCTTCTCGATGCTGACCTTCTCCACTGCCTGCCCCATCACGGTCCTTCCGGTACCGGGGTGCGGCTGGTGCCCTGTCATGGCCGTGGTGGAATTGTCCAGCACCACCAGTGTCATGTCCGCCTGGTTGTAGAAGGCGTTCACCGTCCCTGTGATGCCGGAGGCAAAAAAGGTGGAATCGCCCACGAATGCAAAGCACTTTGTGTCCGGCTCCATGTGGCCCACGCCCTGGGCAATGCCGATGCCTGCGCCCATGCAGAGGCAGGTATCGCACATATCCAGCGGCGCCGCGTTTCCGAGAGTATAGCAGCCGATATCCCCGCAGTAAATGGTTTTTCTCCCCTTCATGGCCGTTTTCACGGCATAGAAGGAAGCCCGGTGCGGACATCCCGCGCAGAGAACCGGCGGGCGCACCGGCAGTGCCGGCGGTTCGGGAAGCACACTTTTTTCCGCCTGCGCGCCTTCTGTCCCCAGAAACGCCGTCAGGGCGCTGTCCACGATCTCAAGCGTATTTTCCCCGGAAGGGGGGATATCCCCGGACAGCTTTCCGCGGATCTTTACAGAAAGACCGTGTTTGCCGCACAGGTAGGTGAGGGCCCTCTCAATCACCGGGTCCAGCTCTTCAATGCAGAGAACCTCATCCAGCCCGGAAAGGAATTCCAGGGCCTTCTTCTCCGGGAAGGGGAACGGGGTTGCGGCCCGGAAAACCCGGGCATTCCTGCCCCGCAGGGAATCCAGGGTGTACATGTAGCTGATTCCCTGGGTGGCGATGCCCTTCCGGCAGCCCTCCTCCTTCTCCCTGAG
>ONXW01000236.1 GCA_900321915.1 uncultured Eubacteriales bacterium | reverse complement strand
TCCACAGAATTCCAGACCCCCTTCGCCGCCGACTGCATATATTCGTCCAGCCTGTATTTTGCCCTGTGCAGCCCCGGCGTGTCCACAAAGATGATCTGTCCCCGCTCATCCGTGTACACCGTCTGGATGCGGTTTCTCGTCGTCTGGGGCTTCGCCGACGTAATGGCGATCTTCTGCCCGATCAGGTGATTCATCAGTGTTGATTTCCCGACATTCGGCTGTCCTATCAGCGTCACATAGCCGGACTTAAAAACCTTCTCTTCCATCAGAACCTCTGTCTCCCTAAAACAGGTTCCGCACTTCGCAGAACATCTCCCTGTACTTCTCGATGGCCTCCGCGTTTCCTATGACGCAGAAGCTGCCCTCTTCCATGATGTTGCGGACGCAGGGGGCAAGGGCCCGGATATCCTCCGGCTGCGCGTCGAGAATCTCGTCCCTCTCTGTCTGCAGCATTTCCGCCGTAACGCCGGAGAAATAGGCGGAGTCCGCCCGGGTTCCCCGGTACTGGGGCAGAAGCGGCGCGTCCACCTCGCTCATGGTCCCGATGACAAACTTGGTCATGGCACGCTCGTCGGCGTCAAACTGTTCCAGGTAATCCGGAACACTCTCAAATACCGCGTTGGTCTCCGGAAGCTTCGGATCCCGGTAAGAGACGAAGTATCCCTGCCCGGACCGGCCGGTACCCGTCATGACGCCGTAGGCGCCCCCCTTCACGCGGACATTCAGCCACAGGTAATCGTATCCCAGGATCACCTTCAGGAGCTTCAGTGCCGCAGTGTATCCGTGATCCCTGTCGGTGAGGCGGCCGCAGCGCGCCACATAGTTGACCTGGGAGGCCGCCTTGAAGCCCTCGTTCCGGTTTCCCTTCTCCCAGCGGAAATACCAGGTCCTGCCGTCGCCCTCGGGAAGGGCTTTCTTGAAGCCCGCAAGCTTCTCCTCAAGGAGAGCCAGGTCTTCTTTTCCCGCCGTGCAGCTCACGGTAAGGTTCTCCGCGGTGAACAGCTTCGCCGCCACATCCCGGAGTCTTTCCGAAATCCCGTCCTTCTTCTCCTCAAAGTTTTCCGAGAGCCCGCAGAGGAAATCGTAGAACGCGATTCCCGCCGTCCTCTCCTCATATGCCTTGTCCGCCGCGAAGTAGGACATGGCGCGGCGCACCGCCGCCTGGTGGGACGCCGTGTTCAGCTGCAGCTGCTTTCTGGATTTCACCTCATCGATGATCTCTTTCAGCCGCTTTGTATCGGAAAGCTTCGAGCGCAGCAGGATCTCTTCCGCGAGCGAGAGGCCTTTCTCCAGCCTGTCCCCGAATACCCGCAGCGTCAGGTCAAAGAAGCCGCGGAACTCGTCAGGCCTGCGGAAATCCACATAGGTGTCCATCCCCGTGCCGATGCCGCCGGTATCAAGGTCAATCTCGTCGGAGAGCTCCTCCATCGTGTAGTGTTCCGTATCGATATAGGCCAGGACCGACTTCAGGAGGCCGGCGTAGGGCAGGTCTTCCGGGGGGATCCTGTCGGTTTCGAACATCAGCCGCAGGTAGAGAATCCCGGAGGTGAACAGCTCGTGGCCGAGCACGGTTGTTCCCGATACCTCCCGCACGGACAGGGGAAGCTTTTCCGCCTCCCTGCGGATATCTGACCGCTTTAACAGCGGGATCTTTTCCAGGTCTTCCTTCGCGCTGGGCTCGTCCTGGTACTTCTTCAGCTCTTCGGTGGCACGGATCAGCCTGTCCAGATCGTCCGGGCTCATCCGCTCCTTCATCGCCCGGAGCTTATCCGCGAGGGCCCTGTCATCCTCCGCCGTCAGGTTCGGCTTCGGCCTCACGACAATCACGGCGCTGAAGGGATTGTCCAGGAGCATTTCCCGGATCAGCTTCTCAAAGTATCCCTCTTCCGCCGCGCTGCGGATAAAGTCCAGAGGCTCCCTGTACCGCATGTACAGCATGGGATCCCCGCCGTACAGCCAGGAATCAAAGCACTGCAGCCCGTACATCAGGCCCTTCGGGTAGTTGCCGAAATCCGCCTCACGCAGGCGGAACTCCAGGCTGTTGATGCCCGCCCGCAGAAACTTCCGGCTGATTCCCTCCTCCGAAAGCTTTGTGAGGGTCTCCCTGACGACGCGCAGGAATTCTTCCTTCTGTCCTTCCTCCGCGTTCTTCGCCACAACGGTGAAATAGGGCTGCAGAATCCCGTTCTCAAAGCCGCCGCTTACGTCTTCCCCGATCCCGGCCTCCACGAGGGCGCGCTTAAGCACCGCGCCGGGCGCGTCCAGCAGGATGTAATCCAGGATCTGGAAAGCGATATTCCGCTTCGCGTCCGGGCCGTCGCCGCAGACGGCATTCCAGGAAAGGTAGGCGGCGCGGGACGTCTCCTCCTCATCCGTCACGGAATAGAAAATCTCCTTCTCGGCCGGGGCTTCGAAAGGCTTCTGCGGCACAATCTCCGAATCCACCTCCAGACGGTCATAAGCCGAGAGGTACGCTTCGTCCAGCCAGCGGAGCTTTTCCGCCATGTCCATGTCGCCGTACAGGTAAATAAAGCTGTTGGAGGGGTGATAATACTTCCTGTGGAAATCCAGGAAGGCCTCATAGGTGAGCTCCGGGATTACCTTGGGATCGCCGCCGGATTCCACGCCGTAGCAGTTGTCCGGGAAAAGGGTGTTCTGGATGCAGCGGTCCAGCACGCTCTCGGGGGAGGAAAATGCCCCCTTCATCTCGTTGTAGACCACGCCGTTGATCGTGATGTCGTCTTCCCGGGATGACGCCTCATAATGCCATCCCTCCTGCCGGAAAATCTTTTCCTCCCGGTAAATGTTGGGATGCAGCACGGCGTCCATGTAGACGTCCATCAGGTTCTGGAAATCGCTGTCATTGCAGCTGGCCACGGGATAGACCGTCTTGTCCGGATAGGTCATGGCGTTCAGGAAGGTGTTGAGGGAACCCTTCACAAGCTCCACAAAGGGGTCCTTGACCGGAAACTTCTCAGATCCGCAGAGGACGCTGTGCTCCATGATGTGCGGAACCCCGGTGCTGTCATACGGCGGCGTCCGGAATCCGATGGTAAAAACCTTGTTGCTGTCATCATTTGATACGAGGAAAATGCGTGCGCCGGTTTTCCTGTGCTCCAGCACAAAACCCTCGGAATTTATCTCTTCGATCCGCTCTTTCCGGATCAGCCTGTAGGTCTGCAGATCTTCAACTTTCATTCGCTACATCCTTCCCATGAATTTATCTTTCAGCACGGCCAGCCCCTCCCGCACCCAGAGATGGAGCATCAGGACCGGGTCCGAGGATGACGCCACCGCGATAACGTCCTCCTGGCCGAGTTTTTCTGCGATATGTTTCGCGCGGAATATATGGAAATTGCTGGTAAGGACGGCCACCCTGGCCTCCCGGGGCGTATCCGCCTCCCTCTGCCGTATGAGGGCGAGGCTGTTGCGGATATTTTCCACCGTATCGGAGGACCGTTCCTCCAGGATGAAACGGTTTGCCCTGATGCCTCTTCCGTAGAGGTACCCGTACATGGCCTCCGCCTCGCTCAGGTCCTCCCCGGGTCCCTGTCCCCCGGAAAGCACCAGGATACAGTGGGGATGGGCCACCGCGTAGATATAGGCGCGCCTGAGCCGCCGCTCCAGGGAGGATGTCAGCTCACTCCCCCGCACCCTCGCTCCCAGGACGATGCAGTAATCCGCGGCTTCTCTTCCGGAAGCCGATACGGCGCTCACCGTGATCAGCCCTTCCACTGCCAGGAATATGGCCGCCGACGCGCAGACTGCCGTTATGACCGAAACCCTGACGCGGAGGGATGCGGGATGCTTCTGCTGCAGGTGCAGCCACAGGGCGAGCAGGCCCGATATGGCCGCAAATACGGGCCAGATAATCAGGGCCGATCCGCCGAATCCCGTATACAGCGCGATGACGGCAAAATAGACAAGGCAAAGGACGGCTGCGATAACAAAAAACCACGTCATTCCGATTTCTCCTCAGATTCCGGAAGCTCCTCCCTGCGCAGGATGTCGCCGGGTTCGGCCCCGTCCCCAATCCGCACGAGCAGCTCCTGTTTCGGGTGCGGCGCAGACTCCTGCGCGTTCCCCTCTGTATCGGCAATGGATTCCACCCGCGCGGGGATATCCCTGCCGTCGGGCTTCATGATCTCGATGGTATCCCCCACGCAGAATTTGTTTTTCTGCTCCAGGCGGATCTGCCCGGAAGCTGTCACATCCCGGACGGTACCGAGGTATACGTAATTCTGGATGTAAGTATTGCTGTCATAGATCTGGCTTTCCTCATCCGGTTTCCCGAAATAAAAACCCGTCGTGAATTCGCGGTAGGTGCAGGCGGCGATCTCCTTCCGGTACCAGGGAAGGTTCTCCCTGTACTTTTCCGGGCTCTCAAACCAGTCGTCAATGGCCCTGCGGTAGGTCCTCGCCACAGTTGCGACATACAGCGCGGTCTTCATCCGGCCCTCGATCTTGAAGCTGTCGATGCCCGCGCGGATCAGCTCCGGAATATGCTCTATCATGCAGAGGTCCCTGGAATTGAAGATATAAGTCCCTCTCTCATTCTCGTACACCGGCAGGTACTCCCCCGGCCGGCTTTCTTCCATGACGCTGTACTTCCAGCGGCACGGGTGGGTGCATGCGCCCCGGTTGGCGTCGCGCCCGGTAAAATAATTGCTGAGCAGGCACCGCCCGGAATAGGAAATGCACATGGCGCCGTGCACAAAGCACTCAATCTCCATATCCTCCGGGATTTTCTCCCGGATTTCCTCAATCTCCCGCAGGGAAAGCTCCCGGGCCGCCACCACGCGCTTCGCGCCCAGGCTGTGCCAGAAGCGGAAGGTCTCGTAGTTCGTGCTGTTCGACTGCGTGCTGATATGGATATCAATCCCCGGGCAGATGCGCCGGGCCGCCGTAAAGACGCCCGGATCCGAGATGATCAGGGCGTCCGGGCCGATCCTTCCGAGCTTTTCCAGATACTCCTCCACCTCGGGGAAATCGTAATTGTGGGCAAAGATGTTCGCCGTGACATGGACGCGCACGCCGTGTTCATGGGCGAAACGCACCGCCTCCCGCAGGTCCTCGTCCCCGAAGTTTTTTGCCTTCGCGCGCAGGCTGAACGCCTCGCCGCCGATATATACCGCGTCAGCCCCGTAGCGGACCGCGGTCTTCAGGACATCCGGGCTCCCCGCCGGGATCAGCAGTTCCGGTTTTTTCATCTGTCGAATCCTCGTATTTCTTTCGTTTTACACTGACTGCCAGGCCGTCTCCCAGGGGCAGCACGGAAGTGGAAAATGTTTCCGTATGGGTCAGGGCCCACAGGTACTCCCGCATCCGCGCGTGGATGGTCCGGTCCCGCCGCTCCACGGCATATCTGGAAAGGGCTGTCTCCCCGTCCTGCAGAACATTGTCCGAGAGCAGCACGCCGCCGGGCGAAAGCAGCCGGATAAGCTCAGGAAGCCAGTTGATATACTGCCCCTTTGCCGCGTCCATGAAGATAAAATCATAAGGGCCGGGGAGTTCCGTCAGAACCCGGCCGGCATCCCCCTCTATCAGCGTGATGCGGCTTTCTTCCCCCGCCCTCTGGATATTCTTTCTCGCCTCGGCAATCCGCCTGTCATAATTCTCAATCGTGGTGATATGGCCCTCAGGCCCCATATGCCGGCACATCAGGAGCGCGGAAAATCCGACCGCGCACCCTACTTCCAGGATTCTCGCCGGCCGGATCATTTCCATCATGGTGCGCAGAAAGGCCTGGGTCTCCTTCCGGATGACAGGTACATGCCCCGCGAGGGCTTCCTCCTCCAGGGCGTCGAGAAATTCCCCGTTGCCCCCATCCAGCATCCGGATATACTCCGCCGTCTGTCTTTCCGTTATCATACTCTCTGCCCCGTCAGCCTCCGGGCCCCGCGCCCAGCACGTCCAGAATCTCCTTCGGCTTCATGGAGCTGTCCAGGCTGTAGGTTCCCGCCACGATACGGCTGCCGTAAAACTTTGCCGTAAAGCAGAAGGCATACTTGTCCCAGACAAGGTTTTCCTTCTCCAGCTCCTCCGCCAGCTTAAGCAGCGGCTCCCCCTCTTCCACGACAATGGTCTTTTCCACCGCCGTCCCGATACGCTCCGGGGGAACAAAGATCCGGTATCCGAACCGGTATCCCTTTGTCACTCCCTCACAGAGGAGGAACGCGACAAGGACCACCGCCAGGACGCGGAGCGCCGTGCCGATGATTGCCGAAGTAATTCTGTTTACTTCCCGCTCAACTCTTTTCATCGCATCAATCGTCAACTTCCATTATGATGGGAAGGATCATCGGATTTCTCTTCATCCTCTTCCAGAGAAACTCGCTCAGGCTGTCCCGGATGACGTGCTTGATCTTGCCCCAGTCGGTCACATTGCCCTCAAGGCAGTCCTGCACCGCGTCATCCACCACATTCTGGGCTTCTTCCATCAGATCCTCCGATTCGCGGACATACACAAAGCCCCTGGAGATGATATCCGGACCGGCCAGGAGCTGGTTGGTGTATTTCTCCAGTGTGAGAACCACGATGATGATGCCGTTCTGGGCCAGGTTCTGGCGGTCCCGGAGAACGATGTTGCCGACATCCCCGATTCCAAGGCCGTCCACAAGGACGCCGCCGGAGGGAACACGTCCGGTAACCTCAAAGCCTTCCTCCCCGATCTCCACCACGTCGCCGGAATGCAGGATGACCACATTCTCCTTCGGGATCCCGAGGGAGACGGCAATATTCTTCTGCGCCATCAGGTGGCGGTACTCGCCGTGCACGGGAATCGCGAACTGCGGCTGCACCAGGGAGTACATCAGCTTGATCTCCTCCTGGCAGGCGTGGCCCGACACGTGGGTATCCCGGTTGATCACCTCCGCGCCCTTCTGCTCCAGCTCATTGATGACATTCGCCACCGCTTTCTCGTTTCCGGGAATCGGTGTGGAGCTCATGATCACGGCGTCGCCCGGCATGATGGTGACCTTCTTGTGGATTCCCGCGGCCATGCGGGACAGGGCTGCCATGGACTCGCCCTGGCTTCCGGTCGTCACAATCACCGTCTGCTCGGGGCGGTAATTCTTCAGGTCGTCTATGTCAATCAGCGTATTGTCCGGAATCTGTATGTAGCCCAGCTCCGTGGCCACGCCGATGACATTGACCATGCTCCGTCCTTCCACGACCACCTTCCGGCCGTACTTGTGGGCGGAATTGATGATCTGCTGGACGCGGTCGACGTTGGAGGCAAAGGTCGCCACCAGGATACGGTTTTTGCTGTGCTGTGAGAATATCGCGTCAAACCGCTCTCCCACCGTCTTCTCCGACATGGTGAACCCCGGCCGGATGGCGTTGGTGCTGTCGCACATGAGGGCCAGGACCCCCTTGCGACCGAGCTCCGCGAACCGCGGCAGATCCGCCGGCTCGCCGAACACCGGGGTATAGTCTATCTTAAAGTCACCCGTATGGACTATCGTCCCGGCCGGCGTAAAGATGGCCAGGGCCGAAGCGTCCTGGATGCTGTGGTTGGTCTTGATAAATTCGATCTTGAAGCATCCCAGGGTCACCGTCTGCCCGTGCTTCACCACCTTCCGGCGCACGTCGCCCAGAAGGGCGTGCTCCTCCAGCTTAGTCTCAATCAGCCCGATGGTCAGCTTTGTCCCGTAGACGGGCGCCTTGATCTCCCGGAGCACATACGGCAGGGCCCCGATATGGTCCTCGTGTCCGTGGGTGATCACGAACCCCTTCACCTTTTCAATGTTTTCCTTCAGATACGAAATGTCCGGAATCACCAGGTCTATGCCCAGCATATCGTCGCTGGGGAATGCCATGCCGCAGTCCACCACGATAATGCTGTCCTCATATTCAAAGGCGGTCATGTTCATCCCGATCTGTTCCAGGCCGCCCAGAGGAATAATCTTTACCCTGTTCCGGTTCTTTTCCTGTTCTTTTTCCTTTTTCAAGCAATTTTCCTTTCTCTCAGCTTTGGAAGTCAATCTCCGCGTCGCTCATCAGTTCGCTGAAAATGCGGAACATGTCTTCCAGCTCTTCCTCATCCTCCACAAACTCATAGGCGCTGTCGGCGCTTTCCGGGAGTGCCGTATCCTTCATGATCCAGCAGTCCCCGTCCCCGTCCGCCTGGTCTGTCACCAGAAGATAGCTGATTCCGTTCTGTCTTGTCTGTTCCAGTACATAAAACACTATTTTTTCGCCGTCATCGCTGACCAGCGTAATGCTCTCCGGTTTCTGTGAAACCTCATTCATCCTGTGATCCATAGTGAACCTCTCTCCGGTTTATTCCTCCGCTCTGCCTGCAGTCCCGTTTGCCAGGGCATCCAGGTACCCCTGCAGAATCAGCACTGCCGCCACCGTATCCACGACAGCTTTCCTGTTCTCCCTGCGGACGCCGGTCTCCATCAGGACCCGCTCCGCAGCCACCGTCGTCAGGCGCTCGTCCCAGAGCACCACGGGAAGAGCCGTGCGCCGCTCCAGCATCTCCTTGAACTCCAGCGTTTTCTGCACCCGCTCTCCCTCTGTATTGTTCATATTCTTCGGGTATCCGAGAACGATTTTCTCCGCCCCGTATTCTTCCGCAAGCTCCCCGATGCGGGCCAGCGTCCTGCGGAGCTTGTTTTCCTCGGGCCTGGTGATTGTCTCCAGCCCCTGCGCGGTCCATCCCATGGGATCGCTCACGGCGACGCCCACGGTCCGCGACCCGAAATCCAGTCCAAGTATTCTCATATCACACGCTAAAAAGCCATGCTTTGCCTGTCTTCCGAAAAACCGGAAAACAGCAAGGTCACAGCTTTCTCCCTGCACTGTTCTGTTTTATTATATGCCAGAAATAATCCGTGAATACAGCCGTCCTCAGGAGAGGCGGTCTTCCACGTAGGCGCGCATCAGTTCTTCCACGATCTCATCGCGTTCCACTTTCATAATCAGACTTCTGGCGCTCTTATGGCTGGTAATATACGTCGGATCTCCGGACATGATGTATCCCACCAGCTGATTGATCGGGTTGTATCCCTTCTCCGTCAGCGCGTTATACACGTCCCGAAGAACGTCGCTTACTTCCATCTTTTTTCCATCCTGCACGGCCCTGAAATACCGTGTATCCATGATATCGCCCATAATTCACGTCCTCTTTTCCAACTATCAGAAATGATAGCATAAGAAAAGCCGTTCGACAAGGTCATATCCGTATCTGTAAGCCGAATTCACATAATTTTCAGAATTCTTAATTACCGGTCCCCGTCTCCGCCGCCAGCAGGATCTCATCCGTGAGCATGCCGGTGAAAATCCCCCGGATGACGGTATTTTTCAGGCCCTCCCGCCAGGGAACGGCGCCCTTCACATACTCCCGGGTATGCCCCGCCATATACTTTCTTCCCCCGATAAGTACGGGTTCCTCCATCAGGATTTCCGCGGGACGGCCGATGTACCATCTGCGGAACGCCGCGGATTTCTCCCTGTCCATGGAAATCAGCACATCGCTCCTTAATGCCTTCACAGCCTCCGGCACCTGGTCCGGCATTTTGTCGGCCTTCGTCCCCTTCCTCCTGGAGTAGCGGAATACGTGGAGCTCATAAAACCCGATGCTGTCCACAAACTGCCGGGATATGGCAAATTCCTCCTCTGTCTCCCCGGGAAATCCCACAATCACGTCCGTGGTGACGGCGGGATGGTCAAAGACGCGGCGCAGCCGCTCGCAGCAGGCCCTGTATTCTTCCGGCGTATAGTGACGGTTCATCCGCCGCAGGGTCTTTCCGCAGCCGCTCTGCAGCGACAGGTGGAAATGCGGGCAGATGGTTCTGAGCTCCGAAAGCTTTTCCGCGAACTCGTCCGTCACAATCCGGGGCTCCAGCGATCCCAGCCGCAGCCGCTCTATCCCCGGGACCCGGTCCAGCTTCCGGAGCAGGTCCATCAGGCTGCTCTCCCCCTCGTATTCCTTCTTCTCGAAATCCAGCCCGTAGGAAGACAGGTGGATGCCGGTGAGGACGATCTCCCGGTATCCCTCGGAGGCAAGGATTTCCGCCTCCCGCACCACATCCTCCGGCCTGCGGCTCCGCACCCGGCCGCGGGCGTAGGGGATAATGCAGTAGCTGCAGAACTGGTTGCACCCGTCCTGGATTTTCAGGAACGCGCGGGTGTGCTCCGCAGTCCTGCTGATATGCATGTCCTCGAACTCCCGCACCCCGGAAATGTCTATCCAGTCTTCCATCCTGCGGCCGGCAGCATTTTCCAGAGAGCCGTTTCCGGGACCGGACTCCGCAAACCATCGTTCCAGGATAGCGGCCAGTTCTTTCTTCCGGTCATTGCCGATGATGATATCCACCGCGTCGTCCTGCTGCAGCACTTCCTTCGCCGACTGCGCGTAGCATCCCGCAGCCACCACCGCCGCCGCGGGATTGTTCTTCCTGGCCCGGTGCAGCATCTGCCGGGACTTTTTGTCCGCGATGTTCGTCACAGAGCAGGTATTGACGATATAGACGTCCGCCTTCTCCGTAAAAGGCACGATCTCATATCCCGCCGCTTCCAGCATCTGCTCCATCGCTTCCGTCTCCCAGGCATTCACCTTGCATCCCAGGTTGTGAAACGCCGCTTTTCTCATTATCTGCAACTCCCGTCTTGACTTTTTTTCCGTCGATTTGTACACTTAACATTAGAAGGCGGCGGTCTTAAGACCGCCCAGCACTGTCCGCAGAACACAATACCATTTATCAGGAGGATGTAATTTATGAAAACAGTTCAGATATCCCTCAATTCCATCGATAAAGTAAAGAATTTCGTCAATGATCTCACCAAATTCAATACCGACTTCGATCTGGTTTCCGGAAGATACGTTGTAGACGCCAAGTCCATCATGGGTATCTTCAGCCTTGACCTTTCCAAACCGATCGAGCTGAACATTCAGGAAGAAGAGGGTGAAAAACTGGACGCAATCCTCAACACCCTTGCTCCGTACATCATCTCCTGATTCCTGCCGGATACCGGTAAAACATCAGAACAGAGACGTGCCGCACAGTTGAATGCGGCACGTCTTTTTCTGTCCGTGAAACAGAGCTGAAAAACCTTCCCCCGGCTGCAGGCCGAGGGCCTGGTCCGTCATCACCACACGCTTATAATCTCTTCCGTCTCCAGGGCCCGGTCCACCATCTCATCGATCTTCTCTTCCAGGTTCCTCTCCGATTTCTCAATCTTGTGGAGCAGCGGCTTCGTCACCGGGTGCTTCGCCACAAAGATGGTGCAGCAGTCCTCATAGGGCTCGATGGAGGTCTCGTAGGTTCCGATCTTCTCGGAAATATCCACGATCTCCTGCTTGTCGAAGGCGATGAGCGGCCGGAATACCGGCATATGGCACACGGCGTTGGTCACCGCCATGGCCTGCATGGTCTGGGACGCCACCTGCCCGATGCTCTCCCCTGTCACCAGGGACAGGCACCCGTTCTCCTCCGCGATCTTCTCCGCGATCTTCATCATATAGCGCCGCATGATGATGGTCAGTTCGTCGTGGGGGCACTGCTCATAGATATAGAGCTGGATCTCCGTAAAGTTTATGACGTGGAGCCGGATGGCCCCCGCATACTGCGATACAATCTTCGCCAGGTCCACAACCTTCTGCTTTGCGCGCTCGCTGGTGTACGGCGGGGCGTGGAAATAGACGGCTTCCAGCGTGACGCCGCGTTTTGCGATCATGTAGCCGGCCACCGGGCTGTCGATCCCTCCGGAGAGAAGGAGCATCGCCTTGCCGTTGGTGCCCAGCGGCATGCCGCCGGGTCCGGGGATGGATTTGGAATAAATGTTGATTCCGCCCTTCCGGATCTCCACATGGATCAGCACCTCCGGGTTGTGGACATCCACCTTAAGGTCCGGGTAAGTCTCCAGCAGGACTTCCCCCAGGTCCGCGCTGATGGTCTCGGAGGTTCCCGGGTAGGCTTTGTTGATGCGCCGGCACATCACCTTGAAGGTGAAATTCCGCTCCGGATATGCGTCCGCCACATACTTCACCACCTGCTCCTTCAGGTCCTCAAAGCCTTTGTCCTCCACGCGGTACAGCGGACAGATTGCCACCAGGCCGAACACCTTCTGCAGGCGCTCTGTCACCTCGTCAAAATCATATTCCTCCTGGGCGATGGCGTAGATGCGCCCCGCTTCCTTGGTCACGGTAAATTTTCCGTCCAGCCCTTTCAGCGTCCGGTTGATGTGGGATACCAGCTTATCCTCGAAAATATAGCGGTTTTTTCCCTTGATGCCGATCTCCGCGTATTTCAATAAAAATGCCTGAAACATATATTCTCCTCAGTGTCTTGTAAACCGCCGGAGCACCGGCAGGATCTCATTCAGTTTTTCCAGGGTATAGTCGATCTGCGCCTCGTCGGTAAATGCGCCGAAGCTGAACCGGATGGTGGAATCCAGCAGATCCTTCTTCACGCCGATGGCGGCCAGGGTCCCGCTGATTCCCGGGTGGTTGGAAGAGCAGGCGGATCCCGCCGACACGTAGATACCGTGCTCCTCCAGGGCATGCAGCAGCACCTCGGCGCGCACCCCCTCAAAGGAAGCGCTGACAATCTGCGGCGCGTTTCTCCTGTCCTCATACCCGTTGACGGTCACCCCGTCCAGACGGTGCAGGCCCTCTATCATCCGCTCCCGGAGGGCGTAGAGCCGGTCGATCCTCGCCTCATGATCGGCATAGATCTCCTTCGCCGCCACGCCGAGGCCATAGCACCCGGGCACATTTTCCGTCCCGGAACGCATATCCTTCTGCTGGCCTCCTCCCAGAATCAGGGGGTGCACCCGCACCTTCCCGCTGATATAGAGGAATCCCGTGCCCTTCGGGCCGTGGATCTTGTGCCCGCTGACCGAGAGCAGGTCGATGCCCTCTTTTTTCGGGCGGATCACATATTTGCCGTAAGCCTGGATGGCGTCCGCGTGGAAAACCGCGTCGGGATTCTTCGCCTTCACGGCCGCCGACAGGGCGGCGATATCCGCCACGGCGCCCATCTCATTGTTCACGTACATGACGGAAACCAGGATCGTATCCTTCCGCACCGCCTCCGCAAGCGCCTCAGGGGATACATGTCCGTAATGGTCCACCGGCAGGTAAGTGACCTCGTATCCCAGCTCCTCCAGGAATTCCAGGGGTTTGTGCACCGAGGCGTGCTCCATCACCGTGGTGATGATATGCTTTCCACGGCGCTTGGCCGCGAGGGCCGTGCCGACCAGGGCCAGGTTGTTGGACTCGGTGCCGCCGGAGGTAAAGAGTATCTCCTTCTCCTGCACCTTCAGCGTCCCGGCGATAGTCTCCCGGGCCTCACGGATAAGGCGCTCCGCCCTCACGCCCATCATATGCTTCGAGGACGGGTTTCCGTACTCCTCCAGCATCGCTAAGTCCACCGCTTCCCGAACCTTGTCGAATACCCGGGTGGTGGCACAATTGTCAAGATATGCTTCCATAAATACTGTATTCCTTTACCTTACTGTTCCAGCTGCAGCATCAGGGCGGACAGGATGCAGAGTCCAGCCGTCTCGGTGCGCAGGATCCGTTTTCCCAGGGTGACCGGGACAAATCCGGCCTCCTCCGCGGCGGCAACCTCGGCACTGTCGAAGCCGCCCTCGGGGCCGATAAAGACCGCGATATCGGTGCCCGGCCGGGCCGAGAGGATCTCCCTTCTCGTCGCAGAAATCCCTTCCGCGTTCTCATAGGGGATCAGCTTCTGCTCAAAGCCTGCAGCTTCCCGCAGCGCTTCCGCAAATCCCATGACCCGGGAAACCTCCGGGACAGCGCTCCGCTTCGACTGCTTCGCGGCCGCCAGGGCGATGGCATTCCAGCGGGACACCTTCTGCGCCGCCTTCTTTTCCTCCAGCTTCACCACGGCGTTCTTCGTCGCCACCGGCACGATCCGGAAGGCCCCCAGCTCCACCGCTTTCTGGATAATCCACTCCATCTTGTCGCTCTTCGGGAGTCCCTGGAACAGGTGTATCCTGGCTGGAAGCTCCCGGTCCCCGTCGCAGGCCTCCAGAATCCGGCATGTCACGGAATCGGCGGCAAATGTTTCCGTCTCGCACATCCAGTCCCCGCCGGCCATGCTGCTGACGAGTATCTTTTCCCCCGGCTTCATCCGGAGCACGCGGATCATGTGCCCCGCGTCGGCCCCGGTGATGGTCACCGTCTCACCGGAAAACTGCTCCGGCTCCGCAAAAAAATGATACATAATCTGTCCCCGTGCCGTCAGATACGCTTTGCCGTCACAGAGACCCACTCGCCCTGCCGGGTCACGCCCAGAAGCTCAAAGGCGGGGTTTTCCGTGATGGCGTCCACCACATCCTGCTCCTTCGTGTTAATGATGCCCGAAGTGATAAAGATGCCGCCTTTCTTTATATGCGGGGCAATCTCCCCCTGCAGCATCAGGATCACCGGCGCCAGGATGTTG
>ONXW01000090.1 GCA_900321915.1 uncultured Eubacteriales bacterium | reverse complement strand
AGCAAGGTGAACCTGTATTACGCCCTCATCAACCTGATGACATCCGCCCTGATGGCCATGACCTGGACAAATGACATCTTTACGGGGTATGTGTTTCTGGAAATCCTGACCCTGACCAGCTGCGGCGTCCTGATTGTCCGTGAGGTGGGCCGCACCACCCTGGCTGCGGTGCGGTACATGATTCTGAACCTGCTGGGGTCCGGCCTTTACCTGCTCGGCGTGGTGCTTCTCTATGATATGACGGGGCACCTGCTGATGATTCCGATGCAGGAGCAGATACGTATCCTGTCCGGAAACCCGGAGAATATGATGGTGCTGAGCCTCTCTCTGGGTATTCTCACCATCGGTCTCGGAATCAAGAGCGGTATGTTCCCTTTCCACAGCTGGATGCCTGATACCTACGGCGCGGCGACCCCGACTTCGGCGGCGATCCTCTCGTCTTTGGTGTCCAAGTGCTATATTTTCCTGCTGTTCAAGGTGTACTGGAGAGTTGTGGGTATCGACGTGTTTGAGCGCATGCCGCTCCGGGACATACTCCTAATCCTGGGTATCGGCGGCATGGTGTTCGGTTCTGTTTCCGCCCTCAGGGCCAGCAATATCAACCGGATGGTGGCATTGTCCTCCGCCGCGCAGATCGGCTATATCTACATGGGCATCGGTATCGGCGGGCCGGTGGGCTATACGGCCGCCATGTTCCAGATTTTCGCCCACGCCGTGACAAAGTCCATGCTGTTTTTGACCACGCCGCGGCTCGCGGAGGTGTCCGGCAGCAGCCTGCGTTTCAAAAGACTGCAGGGAAGCGGGCTCCGGCACCCTAAGGCGGGTTTGTTTTTCACGATAGGAGCATTTTCCATGATCGGCATCCCCGTTTTTGCGGGGTTTTCCGCAAAACTGTTTTTCGGCATGGCGGGCATCTACAGCGGGAGCAACGTGAGAATGATTGTAATCATGCTGGTGCTTGCCCTGAGTTCCGTGCTGAATGCCCTGTATTTCCTCAGAACGGCCATACGTATCTATACGAGACCTGAGAATATGGAAGAAGCAAAGCCTGTTCCGGAGCCAAACAAGGCGGAATACACCATCCCGATGGCAGTTCTCGCCGCCGCCAACATTTCCATGGGCCTGTTTTCCTGGATCTATATCGGGCTGATCCAGAGCGGTCTTGCCATGTTCGGATAACCAGAGCAAAGGAGGATATGATAATGCTGATACTCCTGACGATTCTTTTTCCCGCCCTGGGAGGGATTCTCGTCTCCCTGTGGAAGACGGGGGAGAAAACCCGGAATTACGGGTATACGGCAGTGATCATCGCGACGGATATCATAGCCGCGCTGGCGCTGAAAACAGGGGGAAGGATCTCGTTTCTTACGCTCTCCGAGAATATCCACATGCTCTTTGTGCCGGACAGCCTGGGAACGTTTTTCGCGATCATGACGCTGATCCTGTATACGGCGGTGTGCTTCTATTCCTTTATCTACATGAAGATGGAAGAGCGGCCGCAGGTATTCTTCGCCTTTTACTTCATTTCCCTGGGAGCCCTCCTGGCCGTCTGCCTGGCCGGGAACCTGGTGACCATGTATTTCTGTTTCGAGATGCTGACCCTGACCTCCATGCCCCTGGTGCTCCATGAGATGACCAGGGAGGCGGTGAATGCAGGCATGAAGTACCTGTTTTATTCCATCGCCGGCGCGCTTATGGGCCTGCTCGCCGTGTTTTTTGTGTATTTCTACGCGAAGGGTGCGGCGGAATTCACCATGGGCGGGTTCCTGGACCCCGAAAAGCTTGCGGGACATGAAAGGGTTATGCTTGCCGTGGTTATGACCGGTATTTTCGGCTTCGGCACAAAGGCAGGCCTCTACCCGATGCACGGATGGCTTCCGACGGCCCATCCCATCGCCCCGGCCCCGGCATCGGCACTGCTTTCCGGTATTATCGCCAAGGCCGGCGTAATCACCATCATCCGCCTGGTATATTACTCCGTGGGAGCGGATTTCCTGCGGGGGACCTGGGTGCAGTATGCCTGGATGACCACAGCCATGCTGACCATTTTTATGGGATCCATGATGGCTTACCGGGAGACGGTCACGAAGAAGCGGCTCGCTTTTTCCACGGTCAGCCAGATTTCCTATATCCTGCTGGCTTTGTCCTGCCTCTCCCCGGAAGGACTGAAGGGCGCCCTGCTCCATGTGGCGGGACACGCGTCCTCCAAGGGCTGCCTGTTCCTCTGCGCCGGCGTATTTATCTATAAGCTGGGACGCAGGAATGTGGAAGAGCTCCGGGGAATCGGGAAACTGATGCCGGTCACCATGGGATGCTTTACTGTCGCGTCCCTTTCCCTGGTGGGTATTCCCCCCATGGCCGGTTTTCTGAGCAAATGGGTCATCGCGCAGGCCTGCCTGGATAACGGCCTCGGTCTCTATTCCGTTCTTCCGCCGGTTATCCTGCTGGTTTCCGCACTGCTGACAGCCGGGTACCTGCTTACTATCGTCGTGGACGCGTTTTTCCCGGGACATGGCTTCACGGAAGAGGGCGAACCCGGAAGCGCGGAGCCGCCCCTCCTTATGACGGTTCCCATGATGAGCCTCTGCCTGGTGGCCCTGGTGGTCGGCGTATTCGGCGGCGAATGGATGCTGCCCTGAAAGTGAGGTATGATTTTGAGTCCGCTGTTTTTGCTGGTCCCCATCCTGGTTTCCATCGCGGGGGGATATGGGGTGCTCCTGTTTGGTTTTAAGAATGAGCGCCCGAGAGAAATCTATGCGGAGGCTGTGACCTGCCTTACTTCCGTACTTGTATGGATTGCCATACTGAACGTGGAGCGGGGCGCGGAGGCTGAGATTTATTCCTTTACCCGCGGTTTTTCCATGGCTTTCTTCATGGACGGGGCGTCCATGCTCTTTGCCGGCATGGTATCCCTGATGTGGCCGATGGTGCTGCTGTACGCATTTGCCTATCTCCATGAGGCAAGGTTCAAAAACGCCTTTTTTGCGTTCTATATCATGACATACGGCATCACGCTGGGCATTGCTTTTGCTTCCAACATGACGACCCTGTATGTTTTCTATGAGATGCTGACCCTGGTGACGCTCCCGCTGGTTGTGTATTACGGCAACGCGGAGAGCATGCATGCGGGCCGCATTTACGCGGCATACACCATTGGCGGCGCCTCCCTGGGATTCTTCACGCTGCTTATGACGACGCTGTACGGCCACGGCGGCAGCTTCATCTACGGGGGAAGCCTGGACGGCACCGGGGATTACCGGATGCTCATGCTCGCCTTCGTGTTCGGTTTCTTTGGCTACGGGACAAAAGCAGCTGTCCTGCCGCTGTCCAAATGGCTGCCGATGGCGTCGGTAGCCCCCACGCCTGTCACCGCGCTTCTCCATGCCGTGGCGGTGGTAAATTCCGGCGCCTTCGCGGTGATCCGGATGGTCTGGTATGTCTACGGGCCGGAAATGCTTTACGGCACTGCGGAACAGCATATCTGCCTGCTGACCGCGATAATAACCATCGTCTTCTCCGCGGTCATGGCCCTGAAGGAACGCCATTTCAAGCGGCGCCTCGCCTGGTCGACAGTGTCGAACCTTTCCTATATGCTGTTCGGCATCCTGCTGGTGACGCCGGACGGGCTCCGGGGCGGCATGGCCCACATGCTGTTCCACGGTATCGTCAAGATGTCCCTGTTCCTCTGCGCCGGCGCCTTCATGCATGTGACGGGGGATGAGTATATCTATGAGATTAACGGTGTGGGAAAGAAAATGCCCGTAACCTTTGTCCTCTATACCCTGGCCGCCCTGTCGCTGACGGGAATTCCCCTGTTCTGCGGTTTTGTCTCCAAGTGGCAGCTGCTTACAGCGGCAGCGGAGGTGGGAGACGGATGGGCGATTCTGGGGATGGCTTCCCTGATTCTGGCCTCTTTGCTGTGTGCCATGTACACGCTGATGATTACCATCCGCGCCTTCTTCCCCATGCACGGTACGGACTGGTACCAGGATGATTACATATACGGGGATGCGGGAATCCGCATGCTGGGACCGCTGGCATTCTTCGTCATCGCGAACATTGCCTTCGGTATCTGGCCGGGACCGATTCTCCGGTTCCTCACAATGATATCTCAGGGGTATATCTGATGTTTCCGTTTCCTGCCGGAACGGAAGCGTGGACTTGAATTAAAAAGCAGGTGTTAGTATGCTGGTTTTCGGAATTGTGTTTTTGCCCTTCCTGTTTGCAGCCGCAGGCTGGGTTCTGGGAAGAGCTGAGGAAGTATCCCCGGCCGCGGGAATACGGCGGGACATCTTTGTTATCGCCGCCTGCGGCGCGGAACTGGTGATGGTACTTCTGCTGCCGGGGTCACTGTCCGGACTGTCAATTCCCGGTGTTCTCACCGGGGAGCTCACCTTTACGGTGGACGGATTCCGGAAGGTTTACGCGACGGTAACCGCAGTGATGTGGTTTTTTACCTCCCTTTTTGCGAAAGAGTATTTTCATGAAGAGCGGGAGAACCTGAACCGGTACTGGTTTTTTGTGATCGTCACCCTGGGCGCGACGGAGGGCGTCATGCTTTCCGGCGACCTGATGACCTCCTTCGTATTTTTTGAGATCCTGTCTTTCACCTCTTTCACATGGGTTATCCATGAGGAGACGGAGGAAGCGGTGAGAGCGGGCTTTACCTATCTGTTTATCGCGGTTATCGGCGGGCTGGTCCTCTTTATGGGACTCGCCATGCTGCTGCATACCGCGGGAACTCTTTCATTTTCAGAGCTTCCCCTGGCGGTACAGACGGCGGATCCGGAGATGGTTTTCGCCGCGGGCGTCTGCATCCTCTTCGGATTCGGCGCGAAAGCAGGCATGTTCCCGCTCCATGTATGGCTGCCGAAAGCCCATCCGGTGGCGCCTTCCCCGGCGTCCGCCCTGCTTTCCGGCATCCTCACCAAGGTCGGTGTGTACGGCATCCTGATGACATCCCTGGAAGTGCTTTCTTCGAGCGGCACATTCGCCGCGCTGATTCTTTCGCTGGGGCTTGTCACCATGTTTCTGGGCGCAGTGCTGGCCCTGTTTTCCGTTAACCTGAAACGGACCCTGGCATGTTCCTCCATGTCCCAGATTGGCTTTATCCTGACCGGTATCGCCATGACAATCTTCCACACGGCGATGGGAGAGGGGGAGGGCAGGGCGCTTGCCCTGTCCGGGGCCATGCTCCATATGCTGAACCATTCCATGATCAAGCTGACCCTGTTCATGGCTGCGGGTACGGTTGTCATGAACCTGCATGCCCTGTCCCTGGATGAAATCCGCGGGTGGGGCCGGAATAAACACTTCCTGAAGGCCGCATTTGCCCTGGGCGCCCTGGGAATCAGCGGCGTGCCCCTGTTTAACGGGTATCTGAGCAAGACGATGCTCCATGAGGGGATCGTGGAGGGAATCCATCACAGCGCGGAGCTTTCCGGATTCCTCCGGTGCGCAGAGTGGATCTTCCTTTTCTCCGGAGGCATTACTTTCTGCTATATGCTGAAGCTTTTTATCGCGGTGTTTGTGGAGAAGAACCTGGATCCTGAAAAGCAGGCGCGCTATGACGCGTCATCATACTGCATGAACGGGTGGAGCACGTTT
>ONXW01000089.1 GCA_900321915.1 uncultured Eubacteriales bacterium | reverse complement strand
GACTTTCCGACCCCGGAAGGTCCTGCCAGGACGGTTGTTTTCCCGTCCAGAAGCTCCATCAGTTCAGAGAGTCCCTGCCCTTCATTTGTGCTGATGAAACAGACCCTGTACCCGCCGGGCTCATAGATGCGGCGAAGCTCTTCCTCGCCGTCCGCATTTCCCAGATCCGCCTTGCTGAAGCAGATGATAACCGGAACATGCTGCCGTTCCATCACGATGAGGAACCGGTCCAGCAGGTTCAGGTTCGGCTGCGGGTCCGTCATGGCAAATACCACCAGGGCCTGGTCGACGTTGGCGACGGCCGGCCGGATCAGCCGGCTCCGGGACGGCAGCAGGCGGTCAATGTTTCCGGTCTGTTCTTTCTCATCCAGGACGGAAAATTCCACATCGTCCCCCACCAGGGGTTTGATGTTCCGGTTGCGGAACACTCCCCTGGCACGGCATTCATAGACGCTTCCTATCCCGTCATGCACATAGTAGAAACCGGCGATTCCCTTAATAATCTTACCCTGCATCCTATCTGTCCATCTCCACAAAGCTCAGGTTGTATGTTTTCAGGACCCTGTCATTTGTGAGATCCAGCACCTGGAGCGTTCCGGTGGGAACCCCGTCCGCGCCCTCGATATTATAGTGGACCGGAACAGCGGTGTCCCCGGTAATGTCCGTCGGCTCCATAACCACCTTTGTGACGCTCTCCCCGTTGACATACTGCTTCATGACAATGGAAACCTCCAGTACCGTGCTGGCCGCGCTGGGGCCGAGATACTCCTGGAGTGAGATGACATCGTCCACCGCCGCCACATAGTGAGTGCCTTTTCCGGCACTGACCACATAATCAACGGCGCTTCCTTTTTCGACTTCCGTCTGCTTCTCGATCTTCTGGCTGACCACAGTACCCTTCGCGGCTTCATTTGCCGCCTCCGTGCGGACGCCCGGGACGAGTCCCACGGACGTGAGCACCGAGAGGGCGCTCTCTTCCGGAATACCTGTGATATCAGGCACGGGAACCATGACCTTCACGGGCCCGAGGCTGACCAGAAGCGTCACGGTATCACCCACCGCCGGCTCTTCCGGCGAAAAACTGATGACCATGCCCTTTTCGACAGTCTCATTGTTCTCCTCGCGCACCTCCGCGACGAGGTCACGGTTTTCAAGCATCCTGACCGCGGCCTCCGCGTTCATTCCGGCAATGCCGAGTTCACGCAGGTCTACCTTCGCAACCTCTTCCTCCGTGATCTCAATGGGTGTCTCGGAAGTTTCCACAACCACCGGCTCGGCGGCTGTCTCCGTGACTGACTCCACAGCAGCCGTCTCGGATTCCTTCTGTCCGGAAGTCATGTTGAAAATACCGCTCAGCCGTATCAGGATGACAATCACGACGACCGCGATAATCAGCCCCGCGATGATACCGATGGAGGAAAGCAGCTTATCGATGGCATTGTCCTGGGTCTGGCGCTTATACTGTTTGTAGCTTTCGGCCGGGCGCCTTCTGGGCCGCTCCGGAATGGCCTGGGCCGCCCGGATTACGGCGCTGCTGTCATCTTCGCGCACATTGGTCGGGGCTGTCTCCAGATCCGCCTCCGCCTTCAGGTAATCATCCTCCGGATCCACCAGGGCGTGCCGCAGGTCGGCAATCAGCTCGTAGGCGTCCTGGTACCGGTCTTCGGGCAGTTTTTCCGTACATTTCCGGATAATGCGGGACATGCTCGGCGTCACTTCAGGATTCAGGGTTTCCGGCGCCGGGATCTCCTTTTCCAGGTGGGCCAGCGCGATAGTCACCGGATTGTCCCCGTCAAAGGGAACCGTGCCCGTGACCATCTCGAACATGGTCACGCCGAGGGAGTAAATATCACTCCTGGCGTCGCTGTACTCACCCCGGGCCTGCTCAGGAGAAATGTAATGGACGGAGCCGACGGCATTCGGCCCGCCGACGGTCTGTTCGGAGACTGCCCTGGCGATACCGAAATCGGCAACCTTTACCTTGCCGTCCCTGGAAATAATCATGTTCTGGGGCTTGATGTCCCTGTGCACAATGTGCTGGTCATGGGCCGCCGCGATTCCCTGCGCCACCTGGATGGAAATCCCGATGGCCTCCTTGATTCCGAGGTGCCCTTTCTTCTTGATGTAGCTCTTCAGGGTGATTCCCTCAATGAGCTCCATGACAATATAGTGCAGGTTCTCCTCATCGATAACGTCGTAAATACTGACGATATTCGGATGGGACAGGCTGGCGGCGGACTGGGCCTCCATCTTGAACTTGCTTACGAAATTCGCATCCCTGCTGTATTCTTCTTTCAGTACCTTGATACCGACCAGCCGGTTGAGGACATGGCATTTCGCCTGGTAAACCTCGGACATGCCGCCCGTACCGATCAGGGCCAGGATCTCGTACCGGTTCTGCAGATATTCGCCTGTTTTAAGCATCATGACGGATCACCTCGCTTATCTCAGGATCTGCAAGGACGACGGAAATATTGTCTCGTCCCCCATTCCGGTTGGCCTTATTTATCAGTTTCTGCGTCAGTTCGGAAAGGTCCCCGTCAGCGCCGGCAATGCGCCCTATCTCTTCATTGCCGACCATATTGCTCAGGCCGTCGGAACAGAGCAGGAAACGATCCCCCGGCTTAAGCGCGACTTCAAAGAAATCGGCGCTGACCTCCGAATCGATCCCTACCGCCCGCGTGATAATATTCTTGCTCCGCTCATATTCCGCACTGCCACGGCGCATACGGCCCCGTTCCACCATCTCTTCCACGTAGGAATGATCCCTGGTGACCTGGATGGCATGGCCGTCCCTGATCAGGTACAGCCTGCTGTCACCGATATTGGCGGCATAGAGAACTCCGTCCGAAACCCAGGCGGCCACCAGCGTGGACCCCATGCCGGAATACTCCGCGTTCTCGCTGGAGAGCCGGTAAATCTCCTCATTCACGCCGGCAATAGTCCCGGAAATGATCCTGGCGCACTCCTCATCCCGGGAATTATCTATTTCTTCCACCAGATGGTTCACCAGATAGCTTGAGGCATAATCCCCCGCCAGGTGGCCTCCCATCCCGTCTGCAACCATAAACAGATTCGGCATGTGTCCCACCGGCACTGTCGATGCATACAGGGAATCCTGGTTGCTCGGCCGCATCATACCCCTGTCTGTGCGTGCAAATGCTTTCATGTTTCCCTCTCATTGCCCCGGTCCATATAGCTCTTTCGGAGCTGGCCGCAGGCACCGTTGATATCCCGTCCCATCTCACGGCGGACGGTCACAGCAATTCCTCTTTTTTCAAGATAAGCCTTAAATTCTTCCACAGCGCGGCGATCCGGCTGCACATAATCCCGCTCCCGGATCGGGTTGACCGGGATCAGGTTGACATGGCCGTGAAGGCCCGCGATCAGGTCCGCCAGTTCCCTGGCTTCCCCGATATTGTCGTTCACCCCGCGCACAAGGCTGTATTCGAAGGTGACGCGCCTTCCGGTCTTTTTAAAATAATCATGACATGCATCCAGAATTTCGTCAAGCTTATACACTTTCGCGATCGGCATCAGGCTCTCCCGGACGCGGTCATTGGGCGCGTGGAGCGAGAGGGCCAGTGTCAGGGGAATCCCCTCCTCCGCGAGTTTCCGGATTCCCGGCACAATCCCGCAGGTGGAAAGCGTGATATTCCTCTGGCTGATATTCTGGCCGTTTTCCGACGTAATAAGGCGGATAAAGCGCACCACATTGTCATAATTGTCAAGCGGTTCCCCGGAACCCATGATGACAATGCTTGACACCCGCTCGCCCGTATCCTTTATGATCCCGTAGACCTGCCCCAGTATCTCCGAAGCCCGCAGGTTCCTGGCAAGACCGTCTATCGTCGAGGCGCAGAAACGGCAGCCCATGCGGCATCCCGCCTGGGAGGAGACGCAGACGGAATTGCCGTGATGGTAGCGCATAAAGACGCTTTCTATCACGTTGCCGTCCGGCAGCTCAAACAGGTACTTCCTGGTTCCGTCAATCCGGGAAATGCGCACGTCCGCAGTGCGGAGCACGATATTTTCCGCTTCCCGGCAGAGTGTTTCCCGCAGGGTTTTCGGCAGGTTTGTCATCTCCTCCGGGGATTCGGCCAGATTCAGGTGGAGCCACCGGAAAATCTGTCCCGCCCGGAAAGGTTTTTCCCCCATTCCCGCGAGAAACTCCCTCAGTTCTTCCTCCGTCATGGATCGGAGATCCCGACGGATATTCTTCTCATCCATCTCTTAAGTCTCTCTGTCCTCTATCAGGATTGTCTCCTGAATACAGATATGAAAAAGCCGTCACAGGGGTCGATCCCCGGAAGCAGCTGTACAAAACCTGATTTCATGCTTTCTCTCCGGAGTTCCTCCGGAAAGCGCTCCGTAATATCCACCGGCGTAAACGGGAATTCCCCGGCAAACCACCGGAAATTATCCGTGTTCTCTTCCCGGGTCACCGTGCAGGTGCTGTAGACAAGCGTCCCCCCGGGCTTAACGTAACGCTGCACTACCGTCAGGATCCTGCGCTGGATCTCTGCCAGCTCCCGGATCCCCTCCGGCGACGCGTGATAGCGGATATCCGGTTTTCTGCCGATGACGCCCAGGCCTGAGCAGGGAAGGTCCGCGATCACGATATCGCACGCCGATTCTATCGAAGGGTCAAAAACTTCGGCGTCCCGGACCTCCGCGGCCACATTCTGCCAGCCGCTCCGCGCGATATTCTCGCGGATGCGCTCCGCTTTTTCCTCCGTCAGGTCCCTGACGACGACACGGCCTGTTCCTTTCAGGATATCCGCGGCATGCAGGGCTTTCCCGCCCGGTGCGCCGCAGACGTCGAGAACCGTATCCCCCGGCTTTATTCCGGCGGCTTCCCCCGCCAGGGAAGAGCTGTAATCCTGCACCGTGAACATTCCCTCCCGGAATGCCCGCAGTCTCTCGGGGGAGTCCTGCCACGCGAGGACAAACATATTTTCACTTCCGGAAACCGGGATGACATCGGCGCCGTCCTCACGGATGGTCCGGAGAATGGTCTCCCTGTCCGTCTTCCCGGTATTCAGCCGGATAAACACACGGCTTTCCCCGGAGAAAGACTCCAGCATCCGCCGGCAGCAGTCCTCCCCGTACTCCGCGGTGAAGCGTTCGATGATCCAGGCCGGCACGGAATACCGGATCTCATCCGTCGGAAACGTCACGGTATCCTTGTTTCGCGAAATATTGCGCAGGACGCCGTTCACAAACCCGGTGAGCCCCTTAAACCCGCGCTTTGCCGCGAGCTTTACCGCTTCATTGCAGACAGCGGAGTCCGGCACGCGGTCCATCTCAAAAATCTGGTAGACGGACATCCGGAGCAGCGTCCGGATGAAGGGTTTCATCTTTTTTACCCGCACGGAGGAGAAGGAATCCAGGATATAGTCAAGCCGAATCCTGCACTCGACAGTCCCCCCGACCAGGCGCTTCAGGAATGCACGGTCCTGTCTGGGAAGAAATGCGTACTTATCCAGCGTCCTGGCGAGGACGCTGTGGCAGAACCGCCCTTCCTCAAGGATCTCAGTCAGGGCATCCGCCGCAATCTCCCTCACGGAAATATCAGTCACGTCTTCTTCCTCCGAAAATTGCCATCAGACGCAGGAGCTGGAGAAGCGACCCTGCCGCGGCCGCCACGTAGGTGAGGGCTGCAGCTCCCAGCACCTCCCTGGTCTGGGAGATCTCGCTGCCCTGGAGGATTCCCGTGTCCTCCAGCATCGTGAGGGCCCTGGAAGAGGCATTGTATTCCACCGGCAGCGTCACAAGCTGGAACGCTACGCTCAGGGAGAACAGCAGGATTCCGATACTGATAAGGGAAGTGCCGCCGAACATCACCCCGATAAGAATCATGGGCCAGGAGAGCTGGGCGCCTACATTTACCACAGGCACCATCGCCGTCCTGAGATCCAGCATACGGTATCCCACGGCATCCTGCACGGCGTGGCCGCACTCATGGGCCGCTACGCCGACGGCCGCGATGGAACCGGAACCGTACACCGCGTCGGAAAGATTCACCGTCTTGGAACGCGGGTCATAATGGTCCGTGAGCGTCCCCTGGACGTGCTGCACACGCACGTCATAGAGGCCCTGGCTCTGCAGGATCCTCTGAGCGGTTTCGGCGCCCGACAGGCCGGAAGCGCTCGGCACCCTGGAATAGCGCGAAAATGCAGCGTTCATCTTCGCGGAAGCCGCCATGGAAATGATGATGCCGATAATTATCAGCAGAAATGTGGGATCTATTCCATAACCATATCCGTAATACATGAGAATCTCCTTTTCGAAAGAATCAGGACAAATGCTCTCCCTCTGCCACAGGATATCCGCGTAGATAGGCGTCCGCGGTCATCCTCTTCCTGCCTTCCGGCTGGACCTCAAGGATGCGCAGCAGCCCGTCGCCGGTGAGGACGGAAAAT
>ONXW01000256.1 GCA_900321915.1 uncultured Eubacteriales bacterium | reverse complement strand
TAATGTAGGAGTGCTGTAAGAAAACAGCATCAGGAAAGCAGGTTATCCGCCTCACCCCGGCACGAGCAAGTGACCGGCGGTTCATAATGAAATTGCACACAGTTTATGTGTGTCTGATTTGATTTATGGAGCGGAGCCTGTGTATCCGCTCTTTATTTTTGTATTTTAAGTCTAATCAGGATGGGAGGTACACGGCCATTAGCGATTTGATGATTAACGAACAGATCCGCGACAGGGAAGTTCGTTTGATTGGTGAGGACGGAGAACAGCTCGGAATTATGTCCGCGAAAGATGCTTTCAAGCTGGCGCGGGACGCGGAACTTGATCTTGTCAAGATTGCGCCCACTGCAAAGCCGCCGGTATGCAAGATTATCGATTACGGAAAATATAAGTATGAGATGCTCCGGAAGGAGAAAGAGGCCAAAAAGAAACAGAAGTCGATTGAGGTCAAGGAAATCCGCCTTTCGCCGAACATTGATGACAACGACCTGAATACCAAGGTGAACAATGCCAGAAAGTTCATCGAAAAGGGCAACAAGGTGAAAGTTACCCTCCGCTTCAGAGGCCGTGAGATGGCTCACATGACTCAGACAAAATACATCCTTGACGATTTCGCAGAAAAGCTCAGCGACATCGCGGTGGTTGACAAACCGGCCAAAGTCGAGGGAAGAACGATTGTTATTTTCCTGTCAGCAAAGAAATAATAAACCAACAACCAAGGAGGAATCAGATCATGCCTAAGATGAAGACGAGCAGAGCTGCTGCAAAGCGCTTTAAAAAGACCGGAACCGGAAAGCTGGTAAGAAATAAAGCTTACAAATCCCACATCCTGACAAAGAAATCTTCCAAGAGAAAGAGAAATCTGAGAAAGGATATCATCACTGATATCACCAACAGCAAAGTAATGAAGAAGATTTTACCGTACATCTGAGGATGAGTTCAGGATAGAAGGAGGAACTACCAATGGCAAGAGTTAAAGGCGGCATGAATGCCAGAAAAAAGCACAACAGAGTATTAAAGCTCGCAAAGGGTTACAGGGGCGCACGTTCCAAGCAGTACAGAATTGCAAAGCAGTCTGTCATGAGAGCCCTGACCTCCGCGTATGCAGGCCGTAAGGAGAGAAAGAGACAGTTCAGACAGCTCTGGATCGCCCGTATCAACGCTGCAGCCCGCATCAACGGACTTTCCTACAGCAAGTTTATGTTCGGTCTGAAGCAGGCCGGCATCGATCTGAACCGCAAGGTTCTCGCAGATATGGCTATTACCGATGCTGAGGGATTCGCAAAGGTAGCTGAGGCTGCTAAGAACGCACTGAATAAGTAATATACAGAACAGACCTGAAAAGGGCGTTCCGCAGCCGGTTGAGGCAGGCGGGGCGCCCTTTTGCGCAGATATGCAGGCATTCTGCCTGCAGGCAGGAGAGGAGGTTTTTCGAGATGGGAGAAGTTAAGATTACATGGCTGGGACACAGCTGCATGCGCATTGAGAAGGACGACTATGTGATTATCCTGGACCCCTACGCGGACGGTTCCATTCCCGGATACCCGCCGCTCAGGGCTGAGGCTGACAGGGTTCTCTGCAGCCATTTCCACGGGGATCACGGCGCCGAGGACCTGATCACCATCCGGGAAGGAGCCGCGGAAAAGGCCTGTCCTTTTGTGATCACGGAGATTGAATCCTTCCATGACGAGGAAGGCGGAAAGCTGCGCGGCAGCAATACCATCCGCATCTTTGACGACGGGGAATTCCGCATTGCCCACATGGGCGATATCGGATGCATCCCGACCGAAGAGCAGAAGGAGCTCCTGAAAGGCCTGGATGTCATGCTGGTGCCGGTGGGCGGTTTCTTTACCCTGGAGCCGGACCGCATCAAAGCCCTGGTGGATGAGCTTAAGCCCGTGGTGACAGTTCCCATGCACTACCGCACGGATGCTTTCGGCTACCCCAAGATCGGGACGCTGGACGCATACACGAAGTTCTGCGATGATATCGTGGTCTACGGCGGCAACACACTGGTTCTGCCGGAGGACGGCGTTCCCCAGACCGCGGTGCTGACCTTCGAATAATCAGAAGTCCAGCTTTTTGAGCTCATTCCGGAAGACCAGAGAGAAGATGATTCCCTTGGAGATGGAACTGACGGAATAGGCCCACCAGATGCCGTTAAGCCCCAGCGGTGTGCGGCAGAGCAGATAGGCGTACGGGATGCGCGCGCCTGTCAGGAGAATACTGATACGGCTGCACAGGCGCGTTTTTCCGAGACCG
>ONXW01000184.1 GCA_900321915.1 uncultured Eubacteriales bacterium | reverse complement strand
GCAGGGAGCGGGAACGCTGCGAGCTGGCGCTCATGAAGGCGGCGGAAGGGAGAGTGACAGCCATGATCTGCAGCGGCGATGCCGGCGTCTACGGCATGGCGGGACTGGTGCTGCAGATCCGGGAGGAGATGTATCCGGAAGTCCGGGTGGAGATTGTCCCCGGCGTCACAGCGGCTCTTTCCGGCGCGGCCCTGCTGGGCGCGCCCATCGGGCACGACTTTGCCGTTATCAGCCTGAGCGACGCCCTGACCCCCTGGGAACAGATAGAAAAGAGGCTTCTTTTGTGTGCGGAAGCGGGGATGGCCATCTGTATCTATAATCCGGAGAGCCGGACCAGGGCAGGATACCTGGCAAAGGCCTGCGGGATACTGCTGCGGGTCCTTCCCGCGGAAACGGTGTGCGGCATCGCGGAAAACATCGGGCGGGCCGGGGAAAGCTGCCGTGTCATGACTCTTAAGCAGCTGGCCCGGGAGAATGCCGGGATGTTCGCGACTGTCTTCATCGGGAGCCCCAGTACGGAAGAGATCGGCGGGAAGATGGTTACGCCGAGGGGCTACCGGAAGCCCTGAGGGCATATCAGGCAGGAGGAAAATGCGCATGGACCGGCTTTGGATAATCGGCGGCACCACGGAGGGACGCCAGTTAGCGGAATTCTGCGAAAAGAACGGTATACCTGCGCTTGTCAGCGTGGTTTCCGCATATGGGGAAAAGCTCCTGGCCGGCGGGAAATACGTCCGCTGCGAAGCCCGGGCGATGGACAGGGAAGAGATGGAGGAATTCCTGGAGAAAGAGGAGATTTCTCTCGTGGTGGACGCGGCCCATCCCTTCGCGCCGGCGGTGCACGAAAACATCCGGGAAGCCTGCCGGAATATGCGGACAGAATATATCCGCTGTGTCCGGGAGAATACGCCGGATGCGGGAGCCGGGACAAAATACGCGGACAGCGCGGAGGAAGCCGCGGTCTTCCTCTCCGGGCAGGAGGGAAATATCCTGCTGACGACGGGAAGCCATACCCTAAAGACATTTCAGTGTATTCCCGGCTGGAAGGAGCGTGTATTTGCGCGCGTGCTTCCCTCCTCGGAGGCTGTCCGGGCCTGTGAGGATCTGGGCTTTTCGGGCAGGCATATCATCGCGATGCAGGGGCCGTTTTCCAGGGAAATGAATGCGGCGCTCATAAAGGAAACAGGGGCCTCCTTCCTCGTCACCAAAGACTCGGGGACGGCGGGCGGATTCCCGGAAAAAGAAGCCGCCGCCGCGGATACGGGAGCTGTCCTTGTGGTGATACGGCGGCCCCGGGAGACCGGAAACACCATGGAAGAGATAAAAGAACTGCTGAAGAGGCGGACGGAAAGCTTCCCGGTTGTCCTGGCCGGCATAGGCCCCGGCGCGACGGAGCGGATGTCGGAAGAAGTCAGGGAAGCCATTCTCCGTGCGGATATCCTTATCGGCGCGGGCCGGATGACAGATGCCGCCCTGAAGCTTGTGCGGGAACAGGAAGGCCAACCGGCAAGGCAGGCGCCCGAAATCCTGCGGGAATACCGTCCGGCCCCGGCGATTGAAAAGATAAAGGAAGCCGGGCCGCATAAAAAGACTGTCCTGCTGTATTCCGGGGATACCGCATTTTACAGCGGCGCGGAGAAGATGGCGGAAGCCCTCCGGGAGGAAAACCTGGATTATGTCATCCTGCGGGGAGAGTCCAGCGCAGCGTATTTCCTTGAAAAGATTGGCATCGCGCCCGGAACGTCCGCATTTGCCTCCGCCCACGAAGGCGTGTTCCGCCTGGAGGAACAGCTGGAGGCGATGGGCGAAAAGTCCTGCATTACCATCCTGACCGGCCGGAGCATCGGCCCGGGAGAGATCTGCAGGGAGCTGGTCCGGCTGGGATATGGTTCCTGGCGGGTGCATACCGGCGAACGGCTTTCCTACCCGGAGGAGGTAATCCGGCACGGTACGGCCAAGGAACTGGCGGAAGGCAAATTTGACACCCTGAGTGTCATCTGTGTGGAGAAAAAGGTATGAAGATAAAACGAATCATGACGGCGGCGCCGGTGAGCGGCAGCGGAAAAACACTCCTCACCTGCGGCATCCTGGAACTCCTGAAAAGACGGGGGCAGAAGCCCTGCGCCTTCAAGTGCGGCCCGGACTATATCGATCCCATGTTCCACCGGGTGGTTTGCGGTTTCCCCGGAGCAAACCTGGACAGCTTTTTCCTGCCGGAGGAGGAGGTCCTGCAGCTGTTCTGTGATACCTGCGGCAGGGAAGGCGCGGGGAGCGCCGTGCTGGAAGGCGTCATGGGTTACTATGACGGCGTTTCCGGAACCACGGTGCAGGCCAGCAGCTATGATATCGCCCGGATCACAAAGACGCCGGTCATCCTCATCCTGAACGCGAGGGGGACATCCCTTTCCGCGGCGGCCATGGTTCGCGGGTTTATGGAATTCCGGAAGGATTCCCGCATCGCGGGCGTTATCCTGAACCGCTGCCGGAAGGAGGTGGCGGCCATGATCCGCGGCGTCATTGAGAGAGAGTGCGGTATCCCGGTTCTGGGATACGTGCCCATGGATAAGGATTTTGAGATTAAGAACCGCCATCTGGGGCTGTACCTGCCCCACGAGATGGAGGATATTACGGACCGCATAGGGAAGCTTGCGGACCGGATGGAAGAGACCATCGACGTGGATAAACTTCTGGAGATCGCGGAATCCGCGGAGGAGCTGCCGGATGCGCGGGAGACAGCCGCGGTGAGAGAGGCTCTGAAATACAGCGGAGAGCCGTTCCGCGTGGCGCTCGCGAAGGACGAAGCCTTCTGTTTCTATTACCAGGAAAACATGCGGCTCCTGGAACGTATGGGGGCGGAGATTGTACCCTTCAGCCCGATGCGCGACAGGGAGCTCCCGCCGGATACGGACGGACTTATCCTGGGAGGCGGATATCCGGAAAACTACGGCCCGGTCATCTCCGGAAACCGGACCATGCTGGAATCCGTGAGAAAGGCCCTGGAGGATAAAATGCCGCTGCTGGCGGAGTGCGGCGGATTCGAGTACCTGAACAGGGAAGTCCGGGGAAGCGACGGCGTGTGGTATCCCATGGCGGGATATTTTGACGCAAGGGCGGAGAGAAATGATAAGCTGGGGCATTTCGGCTATGTGACAGTAACGCTGCCGGACGGCATGAAAATCCGCTCCCATGAGTTCCATTACTGGGAGAGCACGGACCAGGGGGACGCCTGGACCGCCGAGAAGCCTGACGGCAGGTCCTGGCGCTGCGAGCATGACATAGACGGCGTGCAGTACGCGGGATTCCCGCATCTGTACTATCCGTCGGCGCCTGCATTTGCCGGGCGGTTTGCCAAAAACTGCAGAAAGTACCGCAGGCAGAGAAAAGAAAAGGAGCGCGGCACCCTATGAGGGATGAGTGGTTCATCAGGGGAAAAGTCCCCATGACAAAAAGTGAAGTGAGAGCGGTTTCCGTAAGCCGCTTAGAGCTTAACAATGACAGCATCCTCCTGGACGTGGGGTCCGGGACGGGGAGCGTCAGCGCGGAAGCCGCCATGCTGTACCCGGGACTCCGGATTGCCGCTTTTGAAAAGAATCCGGAAGCTGTGGAGCTTACCGGGAAAAACCTGGAAAAAGCGGGCGCCCTGGACCGGGCGGAGATTATTCCGGGAGAAGTCCCTGAGACCCTGGGCGCCTGGGCGGCGGAACGGATCCGGAAGAGAAAAAGGCTTGCGACCCACGCGTTTCTCGGAGGAACCTCCGGTCGGACAGAAGAGGTGCTTGACCTTCTGTTCTCTCTGATGCCGCACATCAGGATTGTGGCAAATGTCATCGCCCTGGAGACGCTGGAAACCCTTCTCAGGTACACCAGGGAGCGGCAGATCCCGGCAGAGGTGTCTTCCGTCCAGGTGTCCCGCGGCGAAGCGGCAGGCGTTTTCACGATGATGCGGGGACAGAACCCGGTATGGGTCGTGAGCTTCGGCGGCGAAAACAAACAGGAAGAAAGCATGCCGGAAATGACGGCGCGCATTGACAGCCTTCTTCCGGACTACACGGACGCTGTTCCGGAGGAACTGGAAGAACAGTACCGTGAGCTTATCCGCAGCGTTAAGGCCCTGCGGCCGGATGAGGAGGCCGAGAAAGCGGCCCAAAAGAGATGGGATGAGAGCGCCATGCCCCTGGGAGCCCTGGGCGCATTCCAGGAGATGATCGGGCGGATGGCCGCGCTGACAAAAGACCCGGATGTCTGTGCATCTCCGCGGGCCCTGGCGGTATTCTGCTCGGACAACGGGATTGTTGCCGAGCACGTCACCCAGACAGGACAGGGGGTCACGGCCGTCGTCGCCCGCCATATGGCGGAGCGGACGGGAATCTCCTCCATCATGGCGAAACGGGCCGGAGCGGACCTCTTCCCTGTGGATGTGGGGATTGCGGAAGACCCCTTCGGTAAGGAAGAAGCAGGGAAGGGCCTGATTGTACGGAAGCTTTTCCGCGGGACAAAGAACTTTCTTGAGGAAGACGCCATGTCCCGCGAAGAAACCCTGAAAGCCCTGCTGACGGGGGCTGCGCTTTCCCGGGTTCTCGCCGGACAGGGGTACCGGCTCATTGCCGGGGGAGAGATGGGAATCGGCAATACCTGCACGGCCAGCGCCGTTGCAGCTATCCTCCTGGGAACAGACCCCGCGGAGGTTACCGGGAAGGGCGCCGGCCTTTCCGATGAGGGCCTGGAACACAAAATCAGGGTTATCCGGGAAGGAATCCGCAGAAGGAATCCCGATCCCGGAGACGCCCTCCGGGTGCTGGCTTCCGTGGGCGGCGCGGATATCGCCGCGCTGACGGGACTTTACCTGGGCGCCGCGGCCTGCCGTGTCCCTGTACTGATTGACGGGTTTATCGCGTGCGCGGCTGCTCTTACAGCATACCGGATCTGCCCGGAGGCGCGTCTTTCCATGCTCGCGTCTCACTGTTCCGCGGAAAACGGGACGGAGAAGATTCTTCACGACCTCGGACTGGTACCGGTTATCACGGCCGGAATGCACCTGGGGGAGGGAACCGGCGCCCTGATGCTCCTGCCCCTGCTGGACATGGCGCTGGAGGTATACCGGGGAAGGAAGAGCTTTTCCGATATGGAGATCGAGGCGTACGT
>ONXW01000341.1 GCA_900321915.1 uncultured Eubacteriales bacterium | reverse complement strand
GTCAGGGAATCGCTGATCTCTATACTCGGGGCCCGGAATATCTTGATTTTGCCGATGGCAATCCCATTCAGCACGCTTTTACCGGTTGCAACTTGCATGGGCGTTCCTCCTTTTCTTACATGCGCACACAGGTTTTTGCGTTACATGTTTGCTTTCAGGAAAGATTCCAGTTGTGCTGCGATGGAGTCTTCGTCTTCGCCTTCAACCTTGAGGGTGATTTCATCGCCCTGCTTTACGCCAAGTGCCATCATCTTCATGAGTTTCTTCATGTCTGCGCTCTTGTCGCCTTTCCATACGGTAATGGAGCTGGCGCAGGACTTTGCGATCTTGACAAGCTCGCCTGCGGGACGTGCGTGAATCCCTACCGGGTCAGTGATGACATACTTGATTTCTTTCATTTTCACATCTCCTTTTAGTTGATTATTTTTGTTTCCGGCTTCCGTCTGCCGGTATCCCGGTGCGGAAGCCGGACATAGTGTTCCGTGTGTTATTATGCGTCAGCCCCGACTTTCAGGTCTTCATAGTCTTCAGGATCGCTGAGTACGACGACTACTGTATCGGGATGGCCTGCAGCCGCGACTTTCTCCCGGTCAAATACCATGAGAACCTGGCCTTTTTTGACTTCTTCATCTTCCTCGACAAGAGGATTAAAGCCGTCGCCGCCCATCTTCACGGTGTCGACGCCGACATGGATAAGGACTTCCATGCCTTCCGGCGTTTCCAGGTTGATCGCGTGTTTCGTTTCCGCGACGAAGGTTACCGTGCAGTCAAAAGGAGCCACGATGACGCCGTCTTCCGGAATTACGGCCGCGGTTGCGCCGAGCACGTTTCCGGCGAAGGATTCATCGGGAATCTCCGCGGCGGGGATGACTTTACCTTTTGCGGGAGCATAGATGGTTCCCTTCTCTGTGCTCATGATTACCGGCTTTTCATCTTCGAGGATGGTGCCTTTAGCCGGAATATCCGAAGCTGCGGAAGCTTCCGGTGCCGCGCTGCCCGAAGCGGTCTTCGCGGCGGGCTTTTCTTCTTCATGCCAGGTGAACCATACACCCGCGAATGCGATGCCTCCGGAAACCGCAAGCAGTATGGTGTATACCAGAGGATTGTTGATGGTGAGATATCCCGGGATACCGGTTACGCCGTAAGCGGAAGCGCCGATTCCGGTGAGGGCTCCGAAGATGGCGCCGACAGCGCCGCCCACCATACCGCAGAGGAACGGGCGGAAGAACCGCATGTTCACACCGAAAATAGCCGGCTCTGTGATGCCGAGCGCCGCGGACATGGATGCCGGGACCGCAACGGACTTTGTTCTCATGTTGTGTGACTTAAGACCTACCGCAAGGCAGGCGCCGAACTGCGCAAAGTTCGCGGCGGAAGCGATGGGCATCCAGGTATTGAGCCCGGATTCCGCAAGCATGCCCGCCTCAATAACATTGTACATATGGTGCAGGCCCATAACCACGGTCCACGGATAGATGGCGCCCATGGCGCAGGCGCCGACGGGATTGCGTACAAGTATTTTTGCGCCGGCGAGAACAAGGGTTTCCAGGTTCGCGAAAACCGGCCCGATGATGGTGAAGGTGATGTAGGATGTAACCAGTACCGTTGTGAGCGGGGTGATGAACAGGTCCAGCATCTCCGGCACATGCTTGTGCAGCCATTTCTCGATTTGGCACATCAGGAATACCGCGATCATGACCGGGATAACGTGTCCCTGGTAGCCTGTCTGCGGCACCGGGAAGAAGAAGATTTTCCAGGTCGGGATCGCGCCCTCGTAGGATGCCACGCTCCACGCGTTGATAAGGCCCGGATGGATCATGAGGAGACCGATGACCGCTCCCAGGAAAATATTGCCGCCGAATACCCTTGCGGCGGAGATGGCTACAATACCGGGCAGGAATACGAACGCCGCATTCGCCACCATATCCAGGAAGCCGTACCAGTCACTGCTGGCGAATCCCGGAAGCGCTTTACCAAGAGCTTCCACAAGACCCATCATAAGACCGGAGGCTACGATGGCGGGAAGGATGGGTACGAAGACATCGCCTATCGGTTTAAGGAGCCTCTTCCACAGGGGCTGCCTTTCCGCGGCCGCTGCCTTTACATCGTCCTTGGTGGCCGCCGTCATGCCGGTGATCGCCAGGAATTCGTCATAGACCTTGTTGACAGTTCCTGTTCCGATGATCAGCTGGAGCTGGCCGTTGGACTCAAACATACCCTTGACGCCATCCACATTATCAAGGTAATCCTTGTCCACCTTGCTGTTATCCTTGATAACAAGGCGGAGTCTCGTCGCGCAGTGCGCTGCCTGTGCCACATTGTCGCGTCCGCCTATATGGTCCACGATCTCCTGCGCACATTTGTGGTAATCCAGTGCCATAACATCATTCTCCTTTTTATTAATTCTTCATCACAGCGGGAACTCTCCGCGGCATTGTTCTGACACTGCCGCAGCAGCAGTCCGGCTGTATATGACAATATTGGTTATCCTGCCCGCGGAGGACTGTCATGTCCTCAGCAGAGTCCCAGATCCTCAAACGCCTTTGCCAGCCCGTCTTCGGCCACGGACGGGCAGACCATATCGCTTATGTCTTTCAGGGCCTGGCTTCCGTTGGCCATGCATACGCTCGTCCCGACCGCCTGGATCATCGTGAGGTCATTCATGCTGTCCCCGAAACCGTAAGTCTCCGACATGGGGACCCCGAGTTTTTCGGCAATCCGCTTAACTCCCCGGCCCTTGTCGAAGGCCCGGTTGATCAGTTCCCCGTTGATGCAGTGGTGGGCGGCGACTTCCTGCATGCAGAAATCATACCGGTCCTCCAGAAGGCTTCTCGCCTCCGCCAGCTGCCCGTTATCCAGGGCCATGATGACGACCTTATAGATCGGCCTTCCGTCATATTCCTTCATGGGCATTATGCCCAGCTCACCGGAGAGGGCTTTCCGCCAGCGCTCAATCTCGCTGTTTCCTTCCTCCTGGCCGGAGAGGAAGTCTCCGAGGTCTTCGTCGCCCCAGGTGCCGTCCTTTGCCTCGATGGTGCAGAAGACACCGTTCCGGTGCAGGGAGTCCAGGGCGAGATCCCGCTCTTCATCCGTCATGGGACAGTCGAAGATGACCTCATCGCCGACGGTGACATATCCGCCTGCGCTGGCGACCATGCCGTCAAACCCGTACTTCAGGAGGGGCGACAGCATCGC
>ONXW01000145.1 GCA_900321915.1 uncultured Eubacteriales bacterium | reverse complement strand
GCCCTCTCATATCCTTCCCCGTGCCCCAGGGTCTCCCCCTCCAGGCCGGAAAAAATCTCCAGCTGCCCCCGGTATTTCTCCTTCAGCCGCTTTATCTCCGCAAAATAGGCGTCCGTATCCAGCCGGTATTCCGGGTCAAACCAGGTATAGCAGTGGCTGGAGAAGCCGAGATGGGTGAATCCCAGCTCCACAGCTCTCTCCGCCATCTCCTCCGCGGTGCTTTTACCGTCGCATAAGGTACAATGGGTGTGATAATTTGCTTTTAACGACATAGAATCCCCCCGCTGCCGAAGCAGGCATTTCCCGGATGCGGCCGCCCCCGCGCAAAGTTACAGCTCAAAGGCCTTTTTTATGCTGTCATAGTGCAGGAAAATGCCCTCGGCCGCGTATTTCTTTATGGTTTCGAGGTCCGCGATCTCGTATCCGTCGGCCTCCGCCTCCCTGATGTGCACGTCTTCCTCCGTGAAATCCACCGTCACCCGGTAGATATCCACAAAATAGTTGTCGCCTTCCCCCGGGTTTTCCCTGCTGTAAGTGAAGAGGTAACTTATCTCCGCGCCGGAAAGATCCAGGCCCGTCTCCTCGGTCACCTCCCGCCGCACCGCGTCGGCCGATTCCTCGCCGGCCATCACGCCGCCGCCGGAAACCTCCCACCATCCGGGCGCCCAGGACTTGTCCATCCGGCGCTTTGTGATAAGGAACTTCCCGTCCGGCCTGGTGACAACCCCCAGGACCGTCAGGTGATACTCCCCGTCCTTCAGGATCCAGTCATTCCGCTTCATGGTGCGGCCGGTCCGCTTCTTATCCTTATCGTAAATATCCCAGAATTCGGGCCGGTTTTCCGGAAATTCGCAGCGCAGGTCCGTGTCGAAGCAGGAGTCATTTCCCAGATGGCAGGCCGGCCCCTCTTTCATGACCCGCACCAGAATGGCGTCCGCGTCGCAGTCCGCCTCCAGGGTCACAATATGCTGGTAGTTTCCGCTGGTCTCGCCCTTGAGCCACAGTTCCTTCCGGGATCGGGACCAGAAGCAGGTCAGCCCCCGCTCCAGGGTGATGGCAAGGGATTCCCGGTTCATGTAGGCTAGGGTCAGGACCCGGCCGGTCAGGTAATCCTGGACGATGCAGGGAACAAGCCCCCTGTCGTCGAATTTCACCTTATCAATGTCAAAATTCCGCATGGTCACCTCCGCGCTCTGCCGAATGCTCCGCGCAATTCTTCTCCGTCAGATTCTCACCGGGATGCCTTCTTCCTTAAGCCTGAGCTTCAGGTCTGTGATGCTCACTTCCCCGAAATGGAAAATGCTCGCGGCGAGGCCTGCCGAGATATCCGGTATCTCCGTGAACAGATCCACGAAATCCCCGATGCTGCCGGCGCCGCCGGAGGCGATGACCGGTACGGGCACGAGGGCATTGACCGCCTTCAGCATTTCCAGGTCAAATCCCTTTTTCACGCCGTCCGTATCGATGGAGTTCAGCACGACTTCCCCCGCGCCCATCTCCACGCCCCTCTTAATCCAGGAGAGCGCTTCGATCCCGGTGTCAATGCGGCCGCCGTTCTGGAAAACGCGGAATTCCCCGTCCACCCGCTTCACATCCACGGAGAGGACGACGCACTGGTCGCCGTATTTCTGGGCCGCCTCATAGATGAGCTCCGGGCGCCTGATGGCGCCGGAGTTGACGGACACCTTGTCCGCCCCGCTGTGCAGCACCCGGTCGAAGTCATCCACCGTGTTGATGCCGCCGCCCACCGTCAGCGGGATGAAGATGCTGGATGCAACCCGCTCCAGCACTTCCGTGAAAAGCTTCCTGCCCTCGGCGGAAGCCGTAATGTCATAGAATACCAGCTCGTCAGCGCCGGCTCTGGAATAAAACGCTGCCAGCTCCACAGGGTCATTTACATCCTGCAGCCCCTCAAAATTAACGCCCTTGACGACGCGGCCGTTCCGCACGTCAAGACACGGAATTATCCTTTTCGTAATCATTGTCATTTCCCCCTGCCGGCCCGTTCCCGGGTCCGGTCACTGTCCTTCTGCGATAGCGATGGCTTTTTTCAGGT
>ONXW01000055.1 GCA_900321915.1 uncultured Eubacteriales bacterium | reverse complement strand
GCGGCAGACACAGCTGCCGAGAAACCCGGCCGCACCGGTAACCAGATAGATTGTATTCTCATTCATAAGTACGAATCCTCCTTCATCTGACTATTCGGGGTCATTTTTTTCCGGCGGCAGCAGCAGCTTCCTGATAATCAATGACAAGATCGAACCTGTCCTGATCCGCTTCCATCTGCTTCCGGTTTCCCGTCATGACAGTAACGCTGTTCTGCAGGACCTTATCCAGCATTTCGCAGAAATCGGAAAAATCGTCCGCGGACGCGTTCCGGATGTCGGCTTTCCGTTCGTACGCCGCCTCCATATCCCGTTCCTCGATCCGGTGCTGGATGGCGTCCATCGCTTTTTCGAGGGCTCCAATGGGCTCGGTCTCATCGCCATAGCATTTATTGATATAGCCGGTCAGCTCAGCCTGATCCACCGAAATCTTTTTCAGTCCCTCCGACATGCCGTACAGCGTGTCAAGAGTCTTTCCGGTATTCGGATCCCGGAAGCTGTAGACAGCAATCCGCTGGTACAGGGTACTGTGGCCTATGCCGCCGGAATAGGCGCCTCCCTTGAATCGGAGTTCCGGAACCAGGTACTGATCGTTAAGGAGATCAAAGAAGGGATAATGTCTTCCCTTAAGCTCCGGGACCTGTTCCAGGTCGGACCGCAGCGTGGCAAACTGGGAGGGGGCTTCCAGGTAGACACATACCGCGGAAGCCGGTTCCGGAGCAATTCCGTAATCCACGGAATCGCGGACCTCTTTTTCAGGCAGGTCCTTCAGGATTCCCGCCGTTTCTTCCGAGATGCGGCCGAGCTCGCTTTCCTCCGCTCCCAGGGCATAAATGAGATTCGTCTTTCCGACGATCTTCTCCCTGACAGCCTCCATCCGCCCGGCAATTTCCTCCGCGTAAGAATCGTCCGCCTGAAGTTTTCCTTCCATATCCCTGAGATAGCTGTAGAACTCCGGCCCGTCCAGGTAATTTGTGTAGGCCGCGCTGTCTGTCATATAACCGGCAGAAAGCCTCTGGGCGGCACCATAACCATCCTGTGTCGCAGGATTATAGACTTCCCGGTAGCGGCTCAGCAGCTCCGTAAGTTCCTGCGCGTTGTTAAAGTCTGTCTGCTGAAGAACTTCCAGGACAAGCTCCAGCGCTTTCCCCGTGTCCTCTGTCATGGAGACCCAGCTGGCCTCCATCATGGGACGATGGTTTTTGGTCCCTTCCTCTCCCGGGTAAGAAGCAACAAATATAAGCCCAAAAAGGACATTGTCAAGCTGTTCCCGGAGTTCCTCTCTGGTATGCTTTTCCGTGCCCAGCTTCCCCAGGCCCAGAAGGAAGAAGTTAAAATCAAAAAGATCTTCCTTTGCCAGAGCTGAGGTGTCGAAGTAAAGCTTGTGTCCGGCAGCGCCGCGGAGCTCTGCCGGCGCGCTGTACAAGGTAATGCCTTCAGACGCTGTGCAGGTGACCGGGGCGTCTTTTTCCGGATCCGGAAGAGATGCCGGGTCAATGAGATAATCGCTGTTCGTCATGACGGATGCGTTCCATTCATCGAACTCCTGCGTGCGGCTTATCATGGCATCCAGCTCTTCATCGGTCATGGCGTCTTTCATTTCCAGCAGGTACTGTTCATGCTCCCCCAGTATTTCTTCCGCAAGACCCGGTTTCGGCACGGCGCTGACAAAGCAGGTGGCCTTTGCTTCCGAAAGCTTTTTGCAGAGAGCCTTCACCCGTACTCCGGCGTTCTCTTCCCTCATGGATTCCTCCGCCTGCTTTTCCAGCTCATAATAGTCTGTCCTTCCGGAAAGCATGAACCAGACCAGTCCCGCGGTCATTCCCTGGGCGCCGATATTCGTTCTTTCCGGATACAGGGCTTTCCGCAGCCGGAGTGTATGCAGAGTGCTTTCGATCACGGAATCCGGCAGCCCCTGTTCCGCTGTCTCGGAAAGTGTCTCCAGGACCGCTTCTTTAAAGGCTCCCGCCTGCTCCGGATCCGCGTCATCCAGTGTAAAATCAAAAGTCTGCACAGCATCTCCCGCGAAAGCATTATTGTTGACGTCAACGGTATTGTAGAGTCCTTTATCCCTCAGCTTCTGCTGGAAGGGAGAACTTTCCGATCTCAGGAATTCCGCCAGATAAGTCAGCTCCACCAGTTCCTCATCCGTAAAATCGCTGAGATCCACAAAGTAGCTGAGCATTGAGGCATGTTCTGTAGTATCGCCCTCAAAGGCAGGCACATCCAGTGTGACCTCTGACGCTCCTTCCTTCGGTTCCAGTTCATATTCCTTCAGCGCACTTTTCCCTGCCTTCTCAGCATCAGAAAGCCAGTTCTCATCCAGGAAGGAAAGCATCCGGGCGTAGTCCATTTTTCCGTAGAGGAGGACAAGGGCGTTATCGTATGCGTAGTATCGGTCATAGATCTCCTGCAGCCGGGCGTAATTCAGGTCCCTGTAGCCTTTGTAGAGCATTCCGGGACGATACTCAGCCAGGGTGCCGGGATACATGGCCCTGGATACGGCAAGGGGGATCCAGTCTTCAGCGGAAGTCATGCGGCCGACATCTTCCGAGAACACCGTCCCTTCCATCGTGATGGGATCGTCCTTGCTGTACAGCTTAAACCGCAGGGCTTCCCTCCTGAAGAAATGATCATCCTTCAGCACGCCGGGAGCATCCATACAGCTCATGTAGACATCGGCCATTTTCTCCAGCTGTTCCTGGCTTTTGGACGCTACAGGATAGCAGGTCATAACCGGGTAAGTCATCGCATTGATGAACGTAGAATAGGATTTGTTCATCATATCAAAAACGATGCTCTTACTGGGATATTTGTCCGAACTTGAAATGATCGAGTGCTCGAATATGTGGGCCGTATCGGTATAGTCATGCTGGGGTACCCGGAAACAGATCTGGAAGCACAGGTCCGGATCCTCATTTTCCACAAGGAACAGCGTAAGTCCGCTCTTTTCGTGGATGAAAGAGGCTGTCTCAGCGTTCAGATAAGGGATGCTGCCGCGCTCCGTGACCGTAAACCCGGAGATGGTGCTGCCGATTTCGGGGAGTGCGTATATGTCAGAGGTTTCTTTCGTCCCGTCAGCTGATGTCTGTCCGTCGACAGCAGCCGGCACGGCTTCTGTTGTTTCTGCGGTCGCGGCTTCTGTGCCCGCGTCCGCGGCGCTCTGGGACGCACCGGCGGACTGGGGTGCGGTTCCCGCGCAGCCTGTTATCAGCAGCGTCAATGAGAGAATGCCCGTAAGCCACTTGCATTTTTGTTTCAGATACATAGGTGAACCTCCTGCGTTCCTGTGAAATTAGTTATATTATATCATCCGCCCTGTCCGGCCACAATGAATACCGCCGGTGCCTGCATACACAGGCGTTCATTTTATACTTTACACAGTCCCTTTTCTCCTGCGCCGGTTCGCAAAAAGCCCTGAACTGCGGGGACGCAGTGCAGGGCTTAGCGATACTGTTTTCTCTTTTATTCAGTTTTTTGCCATGTTACCAGGCGGTGAGTTCCAGATAAAGGTCCTTGTACTGTTTTGCCGAGTGATCCCATGAAACATTCTTGGCCATATCACGGTGAACCATCTCGTCCCAGTTGTAACGGTACTCAAAGTACAATGTCTTTGCCCGGTTGATTGCATCGTAGAGAAGCTCCTTCTCATATCTGTCAAATGTAAAGCCGTTTCCACTGTCAGCATACATATTGTAAGGCTCCACAGTATCCTTAAGGCCGCCGGTTTCCCTGACAATCGGAACTGTCCCGTAGTGCATGGCGATAAGCTGTGTCAGTCCGCAGGGTTCAAACCGCGAGGGCACGAGCAGTGCGTCGCACCCGGCATAAATACGATGGCTTCTTGCCTCGTCGTACTGGATGCACGCGGCCAGCTGCCCCTTGTATTCATTCTCGTAGTACCGGAAGGAATTCTCATATTCGGGATCGCCGGTACCGAGTATTACAACCTGGGTGAACGGGTCCATGATCCAGGGGATGCAGGCATTTACCAGGTCGAGACCTTTCTGGTTTGTCAGTCTCGAAATAAGTCCGATAACAAATTTGCCTTCATTCTCCTCAAGGCCAAGCTCCCTCTGCAGGGCAAGCTTGTTTTCCTTCTTTTTGGCAATCGCGTCTTCGTTGCTGTATGGTGCAGCAATATTCTTGTCTTTTGAAGGATCCCAGATATC
>ONXW01000054.1 GCA_900321915.1 uncultured Eubacteriales bacterium | reverse complement strand
CCGTCAGCGAGACGGCCGATATCACCCCGGAAGACCGGACAGGGATGCTTCGGCCGGAACTTCCGGAGCCCCGGTCTTCTTCCCTTCCCGCGCGGGCTGACGCGGCTTCCTCCCGGCCGGTTCTCACGGAGAGCGCCATCCGCGGCGCCCTGGCCCTGTTTCACGGACACCGCCAGAAAACAGCCGACTATCTGGGCATTTCAAGACGGTACCTGCAGTACAAGATCCGGGAATACCATATCTCCTCCCGCTGCAGGTATGATGAATCTCAGCGCTGAGCCTCCCCGTCATCGAAAATCTCCATAAATGGGAGTTTTCCGGCCTGATCAGATTACAGAGATTCCCGGGATAATATCCTCCAGGATATCCAGGAGGATCCGCACCGTATCGAGCGAAGTGAACATGGTTATCCCATTCTGGATGGCGCAGCTCCTGATGGCTGCGCCGTCTTCATAGTGTACGCCGGAGAGGATGGCCCGGGTGTTGATGATATAGCTCACGTAGCCCGCCCGGATGACCTGCAGGATCTCATCGCTGCCCTCGCTGAGCTTGCCCCGGATTCTCGTCCGGACGCCGTGTTCCCTGAGGAAAGCGCCGCTCCCGGCGGTGGCCTCAATGTTGAAGCCCATGTCGTAGAACCTCCGGATGAGGGGAAGAGCTTCCTCCTTGTCCTCATCGGCCAGGGTGACCAGCACGGTCCCGTACTCCTTCATCTGCACGCCTGAGGCCTTGAGAGCCTTGTACAGGGCCCGCTTCAGGCTCCTGTCATAGCCGATGGCCTCCCCGGTGGATTTCATCTCCGGGGAAAGGTAGGCGTCCATGCCGCCCAGCTTCGCGAAGGAGAAGGCGGGCGCCTTCACATACCATTTGTCCTCCGCGGGAGGCAGTGTCCCGGTACAGCCCTGCATGGCAAGGCTCTCCCCCAGCATGACCCTGACGGAAATGTCAACGAGGGGAATCCCCGTGGATTTCGAGAGGAACGGGACGCTGCGGGAAGCCCTGGGATTGACTTCAATGATGTAGACGTTCTCCTCCCGGTCCACGATAAACTGGATATTATACAGTCCGACAATGCCGATGCCGAGACCCAGCTTTTCCGTATAATCCGCGATGGTGCGCTTCACCTGCTCCGATACGGAGAAGGGGGGATAGACGCTGATGCTGTCCCCGGAGTGGACCCCGGTCCGCTCCACCAGCTCCATGATCCCGGGAAGGAAGACATCGGTTCCGTCGCAGATAGCGTCCACCTCCACCTCTCTTCCCACGATATACTTATCCACCAGGACAGGGCGGTCCTTGTCCACCTCCACGGCGCTCTGCAGGTATTTCTCCAGCATCCGGCCGTTCGCCACGATCTCCATTGCCCTGCCGCCCAGTACAAAGCTGGGCCGCACCAGGACGGGATACCCAATCTCCTCCGCGGCCCTGAGGCCCCCGGGGATATCTGTCACGGCCCGTCCTTCCGGGTGTGGTATCCCGAGCCGCACGATCACCTGCTCGAAGGCGTCCCTGTCTTCCGCCAGGAAAACCGCTTCCGGGGAAGTGCCTATGATGCGCACGCCCCGCGCGGCCAGGGGACCTGCCAGGTTGACGGCGGTCTGACCTCCCAGGGAGGTGATGACGCCCTCCGGCTTCTCCAGGTCAATGATATTCATGATATCTTCCACGGTCAGGGGCTCAAAATACAGCTTGTCCGCCGTCGTGTAATCGGTGGAGACCGTCTCCGGGTTGTTGTTGATGACGATGGCCTCATATCCCATCTCATGGATGGTTTTCACCGCGTGGACAGTGGAATAGTCGAATTCCACGCCCTGTCCGATGCGGATAGGGCCGGCGCCCAGCACAACCACCTTTTTCCGGTCCGAGACGACGGATTCATTTTCCTCTTCATAGGTGGAATAGAAGTAGGGCACATAGCTGGCAAATTCTCCCGCACAGGTGTCGATCATCTTATAGACGGGCCTGAGGCCGTACCGCTGCCGGAGGAGCCGTATCTCCTCCTCCGCGCGGCCTGTGAGCTCGCCGATGTAGGAGTCGGAAAAGCCCATCCTTTTTGCCTCGTACAGGAGGTCCTTTCCGGGGATATTTTCCTTATTCCCGCTTTCCGCCGCCGCTTCCAAAAGCTTCTCGAAATCCACAATCTTCTGTATCGCGTCCAGGAAGAACATGTCGATCTTCGTCCTCGAGTAGATGGCCTGCAGGTCCGCGCCGAGCCACAGAAGCTCCGAGATGGCGTAGATCCTGTCATCCGTCCCCTCCTCAATATACTTCATCAGCTTCCGGACGGCTTCCTTCCTGTTTTCCGGGGCGGGCAGGTCCGAGAGGCTCTTCACGTCGAATTTTTCCAGATGGATGTGGTTTTTGCCGTCCTCCAGGGATCGGATCGCCTTCAGCAGGCTCTCCTCCATGGTGCGGCCGATGCTCATGGTCTCCCCTGTCGCCTTCATCTGCGTAGACAGTGTGTTGGAGGCGTCACGGAACTTGTCGAAGGGGAACCGGGGCATCTTCGTCACCACATAATCCAGGGCAGGCTCAAAGCAGGCGGGCGTATTTGCCAGATGAATTTCCTCCAGGTTCATTCCGACGGCAATCTTCGCGGACACCCTGGCGATGGGATATCCCGTCGCCTTGGAGGCCAGGGCGGAGGACCGGGAAACCCTGGGGTTCACCTCGATTACATAGTAGCGGAAGGATTCCGGATCCAGGGCAAACTGCACGTTGCAGCCGCCCCTGACGCCCAGGGCGCGGATGATCCGCAGGGCGGAATCCCGCAGCATATGGTACTCTTTGTTGGTCAGCGTCTGGCTGGGCGCCACCACGATGGAATCCCCCGTGTGGATCCCCACCGGGTCCAGGTTTTCCATGTTGCAGACGGTAAGCGCCGTGTCATTGCCGTCCCGCATGACTTCATACTCGATCTCCTTGTACCCGCGGATGCTCTTCTCCACCAGCACCTGGCGCACGGGGGAGAGATCCAGGGCGTGGCGCATTTTCTCCCGCATCTCCCCGGGACTGTCGGCGAACCCGCCGCCTGTGCCTCCCAGGGTGAACGCCGGCCGGAGTATCACCGGGTAGCCTATCTTCTCCGCGGCCAGGAGGCCTTCCTCGACACTCTGGGTGATTTCCGAGGGCACTACCGGTTCTCCCAGGGCCTCGCAGAGCTCCTTAAACTGCTCCCTGTCCTCCGCTTTCCGGATGCTGGAAGCGTCGGTTCCGAGAAGCTCAATCTCACACTCCGCGAGCACACCCTTCTCATAGAGCTGCAGGGACAGGTTCAGGCCCGTCTGCCCGCCAAGTCCGGGCACGATGGCGTCCGGGCGCTCGTAGCGGCAGATCCGGGCCAGGTATT
>ONXW01000357.1 GCA_900321915.1 uncultured Eubacteriales bacterium | reverse complement strand
TATGCGGGAGAAGTTCCGCATCCGGTATTATAACCACGACCTGTCGCTGATTCACCTGGAGAAAAAGAGCAAGGTGAACGGCCTGGGCACGAAGTACAGCTGCCATCTGACAGCGGAGGAAGCGCAGCGGATCGCTGACGGCGATATCGGCTGGATTGCGGAAGAAATGCTGGAAAATGCGGACGGCGCATCCGGCAGAAGGCCGCTCCTGGAGGAGCTTTACTGCAAGATGCGGTACCAGGGCCTCCGCGCGAAGACCATCGTGGATTACACGAGAGAGCCGTACATCTACGGTCCCGGCAATGTCCGGGTAACTTTCGACTATGACATCCACACGGGCCTTGACAGGACGGATTTCCTGAATCCGGACTGCCCCACCATCCCCGCGGTACAGCCGCGGACAGACCTTATCGCGGCGGGGCACACCGGTATCATCCTGGAAGTAAAATGGGACGCCTACCTGCCGGACATCATCCGGGACATCGTCCAGATCCACGGACGCCGGGAGGGAGCATTTTCCAAATATGCAGCATGCAGAATGTATGATTGAGAAGAGGGGTAAATACGATGACTTTCAGTGACATTTTCAAATCAAGCTTCCTTAACAATGTGACGGCAGTCAGCCCGCTGGATATGGCGCTGGCCCTGGGGCTGTCCTTCTGTCTGGGGCTTTTTATCTTTTATGTGTATAAGAAAACTTATTCCGGCGTGATGTTTTCCTCGAGCTTCGGGGTGACGCTCATCGCCATGACGATGATTACGTCCCTGGTGATCCTCGCGATTTCCAGCAACGTAGTCCTGTCCCTCGGTATGGTCGGCGCCCTGTCCATCGTCCGTTTCCGCACGGCGATCAAGGAGCCGCTGGACATCGCGTTCCTGTTCTGGGCCATCGCGGCCGGCATCGTGCTTGCGGCGGGAATGATTCCGCTGGCGGTCTTCGGCTCTGTACTGATCGGCATTGTGCTGATTCTCTTTGCGAACCGCAGGGCCTACAGAAACCCCTATATCCTGGTGCTTCACTGCGACGGGGCGGACAGCGAGAAGCAGGCGAAGGCTTACCTTAACAGATATGTTGAAAAATGTGTTGTGAAGAGCAAAACCGCCCGGAAGGGGATGGTGGAGCTGAATCTTGAAATCCGCCTGAAGGATGAGAGCACGGACTTCATCAATGCCCTCTCGGACATCGGGGGCGTGGATGACGCGGTCCTGGTATCCTACAACGGAGATTACATGGGTTAACCGGAGGTGGTTCGGCAATGGCCGGAAGTAAAATAACAGACAAGATCGCCCTGATTGCCATCGTGGCGGCGCTCCTTGTGACGGCGGCATTTACCCGCGGCGAGGCGCTGGGAATCAGGAAAATAGTCCCGGCCGAGGAATCGTCCCTTTTTACGGACAATGACCTGGATGATTCCTGGGACACCTCGCAGGCGACGGTGATCACCCTTACCGGGGACGGCGCGGAGATCGAGGGAGACGGGGCCTATTTCCGGGCCGGGAATCTCATTATCTTCTCCGCGGGGAAATATATCCTGCGGGGGACGCTCACCGACGGGTCCGTCATCGTTGACGAAACTTCCAAAACCACGGGCAAGACGTGGATTCTCGCGGACGGCGTGGATGTGTACTGCTCCGACAGCGCCGCCCTGGATATCGAGGAAGCCGACAAGGTGTTCCTCACACTTGCGGACGGAACGGAAAATTCCTTCTCCAGCGGCGCGGAGTACTCCGATGCGGCCGTGGAGAACAGCATCCGGGGCGCCGTCTTCTCCCGGGACGACCTGACCGTCAACGGCACGGGAAGCCTCTCTGTCTCGGCGGAGTACCGGCACGGCATCGTCTGCAATGATGACCTGCGGATTGCGGGGGGCACTGTCACCGTCACTGCCGCGGAGGACGGTATCCACGCCAATGACAGCGCGGTGTTCGGCAATATGGACCTTACCGTCTCCGCCGGAGAAGACGGCATCACCTGCTCCAACGATGAGGATACGGCATACATAACTATCGAGTCCGGCACTGTCAATATTACGGAGTGCGCCGAGGGCATTGAGGCAAAAACCATCACTGTGGACGGCGGGGATATCTCCGTAAGCTTTACCGACGACGGTTTCAACGCGGGCGGCACGGATTCCCTCCTGACAGTAAACGGCGGTACCATCACGCTTCTCTCGGCCGACGGCCGGGATGTGGACGGCCTGGATTCCAACGGCGACATCGTAATTAACGGCGGCACTATTTTTGTCAGTGTCACAGCCGACGGCATGAACAATGCCATTGATTTCGGCAGCGAGAGCGGCGGCAGCTGCTTTATCAACGGCGGCACGGTGATCGCGGCCGGAAGCTCCGGCATGGCGGAAGCCATGAGCGGCGATTCCGCCCAGGCATCCCTCATGTATAATTTTGATGAGAACCAGGCTGCGGGGCAGACGATTGTTCTCAAAGCCGCAGACGGAAGCACGGTTCTGGAAGAAACCATCCCTTACAGCTTCTCTTCCCTCGTGCTGAGCTCTCCCGCTTTTGCGGCGGGCGACAGCTATACGCTTCTTGTGGGCGGGACCTCGTATGAAGTGGAGCTCACGGAGACCGCCACCACATACGGCAATGCCGGATTCGGCGGTATGGGCGGTCATGGCGGCGGCATGGGCGGCCGGGGAGGCGGTTTCGGCCGACGCATGGATGCCCGGGATTCCGAAAGCGGAGACAGTGAGTTCAGCGGCCCGCCGGAAGGTTTCGACGGCGAAATGCCGGAGTTTGCGCAGGACGGAGAATTCCCGCAGAACGGTGAATTCCCGCAGAACGGCGAATTCCCGCAGGACGGCGAATCTGCACAGAACGGCGGGTTCGGCGGTCCGCCCCGGGACGGCGGATTCGGCGGCCCCATGGAGGAACAGGAAGAAGATACCGGCATGAGCCCGGAGGAAGTAAAATCCGCCCTCGCCATCAGCGGCGTAAGCCTCCTG
>ONXW01000015.1 GCA_900321915.1 uncultured Eubacteriales bacterium | reverse complement strand
GGTCATCGGCACCCGCGAGGAACTCGCCCTGGCGGCGGAAAAAGCCGGGACCGAGCCCGACACACTCTGCGCCGACTGCAGGAAAAAACGCATGGCAAATGTCTTCTGCCAGACCTACGGGGAATAAGGATGTATTCCCGGATATTGAGAGACCCGGACACAACAGGATGATATGCCGGGACCCGGAAAGCCAGCGCTTTCCGGGTCCTTTTCTTGGTTTGTTTGTGGCGGCGGGCAGATCAAATCACCCCGGGCCCACAAATGAACGGCCGGACCGACTTGCCTCCCCATCCGCCGGGCAGATCAATCTCCCAGGTTTGGGATTTGCGCTGCCGCGCAAATCTAAATTTCTTTGTTCCGGCCGTGCAGATACCCCCAGGCCCATAAATGAACGGCCGCATCCAACCTACCACCCCAAAAAACCGGCCAATACATCAAATAAACCAACCCCCCAGATCAAAAAAGCCACGCAGGATTTGCGTAACTCCGCAAATCCCGCGTGGCATCATCTCGCCGTATCAAGTTACTTTCATTCCGGCCGGGCAGCGTATCCCTCCTGCCTAGCAGATCAGAACTCCACCTTCTCGGGAGCTTCCGTGAAGGAGCAAAACGTGGCGACGGCATTCTTGAAATAAAGCATCTGCATGTTGTCGTCGTCCGCGCTGTACATGCCCTTCAGCTGGGGCATCTTCTCCAGCATGGCGACCTTGACGTCATGGTCATCGTCATTCTCCAGCTCGCCCGCGATGCGGATCCACTTCCCGTCCTTGAAGGCGCTGACCTCAACCTTCGGGTTCGCCGCAATCTGCTTGGAGACATCCTTCACCTTCCCCGTCTGGATGTACAGCTTGCCGCCGCTCACCAGCACGGTCCCGAAAGGCCTGACGCGGGGCTGATCCCCCTCGACAGTCGCCAGGAAATAGGTTCCTGCTTCCTCCAGAAACTGTGCCACTCTCTCGATTCCGCTCATATCTTTCCTCCTGAAATGTCTTATACTGTCATGTTTTATCCTCTAATGCCCTGTATTGCAATGCCTTATTCCGTGATGGCCCAGACACGCACGGGCAGGCCGGTGGCTCCCTCAATCTTCGGCCAGGCGGCAAACAGGACCGCGCCCGCCGGGGCAACCTTGTCAAGGTTGCAGAGAACCTCTATCTGGAGTTTTCCCTGGGCGAGGACATAGCGCTCGCAGGCCAGGTCTCCGGCCTTCGCCGCTTCCGCGGAGGCGTCGGTATCCAGGGTCTCATGGCCGTTCGCCGCGGCGTTCCGCTCCTCATAGATGTATTTCAGGGCGTCCAGGGACCAGCCGGGGAAGTTCTCGCTGCCGTCTTCCGCCAGGCCGGAGAGCGCGTCCATATCCGGCCAGTTCTTGTACCAGTCTGTCCGGAGCGCGACAAACGCGCCGTCCGGGATTGCCCCGTACTTCGCCTCATAGTCCTTGATATCCTGCGCTGTCACCGCGTAGTGGACGTCCTGGGCAACCTTGTCCGTAATATCGATGACACAGAGCGGGAACACGCCCTGCTCCACGCCGTAGGCTTCCGAAAGCTTGCCGTCCTTCACAAAGTGGCCGGGGAAATCAATATGTGTTCCAAACTGTCCCGGGAACTTAAAAGTGTGAATACGGCAGTCCAGCATGGGGTTTCCCCAGTCGAAAACGACCTTGCAGAGCTCCACGCTCCCCTCCGGAATACCGCTCCAGTAGGGACTGTCATTGTTCAGGCTGTGGGACAGCTCGACCCATTTCAGTTTTTTTGCGCACTCCAATGATTCCCAGAGTTTGTACATAGTGAATCCTCCTTCCATTTCATACCGAATTTATAGATATTATACCACAACAGCGCAGAAATAGCAGGAAAACATGCCTCCTGCCGGCTATTCATCATCTATTCGTCATCGCTTCCGACCCGGAAATCCAGCTGCGCTTTTCTCGCCTGGTCCCGCTGGAATTCCCTGGGAACATCGTAAATCCTGCTGCCCCGCCGGAAGCGGGCGCCGGTCTGGTGAAAATGAAAGGATACGCCGTATTCCACGCACTGCAGGTGGCTGTCCAGCACCCACGCGTAGTCGCAGATCCTGGCCTCCGGCCCGGACTCCCCGCCGCAGGCGACGCAGTTGATCTGCGCGGCGTACTTTCTGAGATAGGGCCGGATATTGATTCTCTCCAGCATCGGCTCATGCATGATGGTCTTCTTCGCGATGGGAAGCTCCAGGAAGACCGGCAGGCGCTCATCCGCAAGCTTCTGGTTCTCGCAGGTGCAGCAGATCTCCACATTCTCATAGCCATCGCCCCAGTCGGGCTGAAGGGACTCCCGGATGCGTTCCGGGCGCTTGGTCACCATATAGAAGCTGCAGTCGGAGCGCTCCCGCATCATCCGCCAGGCGTCCCCGCGCCAGCCGTCGGCCGCCGGGTGGAAGAAATCGGACGTGAAGCAGGTGTAAAAGACGGTGCCGGCCGGGTATTTATACTCCCCCTTCCGCGGCCCGGACCGGTACTTCCGGACCGGCAGCGTAAAACTCTGTGTCTTGTGCACCTCGGAGGTGTCCCTGCCGAATTCGGCGTCGCGCCGGTACACATAGCAGTGCGCGCACCCTGTGGACACCCTGGTGCACCCGTGCCAGAGATTCCACATGGCCGATTCCGGCGCGGAAGGCGCAGGCACTGTCTCCGAAAACATTTCCTGCTGGGTGTAATTCTCCACGTTTGCTCCTTTCAGTGAATTGACATTCCTGTTGTGCTCTTTTAGTATCATAGTAACAGGAGTCCTGACAAAATTTCCATCTGTTTTTTGAGAAAGAGAGGAAAATGTATGAAAGCTGTATTTACCCTCACCTCCGCTGAATCCCGCCGCCTGATCGCGAAAGCGGTCGTTCAGATGCCCGAAGTGAAAGCGGCCTGGTCGGACGCTTACCTGCTGCTGGCCGGCGGCACCACCAACGCGTTTATCGCGCAGGAGCTCCTGGATGACAGAAGCATCGAGCCGGCCCGCTGTACCGTCGGCATCAGCACGGACGGCCTGCTGTGCGTCACTTCCGTGGAAAGCCGGAAAAGCTTCCCCAATGTTTTCTACCATGGCGAGGCGCAGCCTGACAAAACCATTGTCGACGCGCTGAACGACTTCCACGCCGGTACTGTCGTCATCAAGGGCGCAAATGCTGTAGACCCGCAGGGTTATGTAGGCATCATCACCGCCGGCTTTGACGGCGGAACGGTCCCGCGCTTCATCGGCCCGGTCACCTCCAAGGGACTCCTGCTGATAACGCCGGTGGGCCTCGAAAAGCTTGTCCCGAGCGTCCGCGACGCGGCCCTCGCGCTGGGCGGCGCGACGCACATCGATTTCTCCATAGGCGCGGACTGCGGCATGTACTGCCTGGGAAATGCCCGCGTCGTCACCGAGATTGAAGCCATCCGCATGCTCTTCGGCTGCGAGGCGCATTTGGTCTGCTGCGGGGGCGTCGGGGGAAATGAAGGCGCCGTCACGCTGGCCGTGGACGGGGAGGGAGAAAAGCTCTCCGCGCTTATCGACTTCCTCGAGGCCGAAGTCAAGGGCGAACCGCCGGTTAAGAGCAACAAAGGCATATGCGAGACCTGCCGCTACAAATTCTGCAAATACTGCGGAACCAAAGCAGAGGACCTTCCCGCATGGATGAAGAAAAAAGGAATTGAAAAGTAATGTGCTGCAGATACTGGGCTGAAGAATCTCCGGAACTCCGCGAGATCGTAGAAGAAATGAACCGCTCCCCCCTGGTCGGGAAATGGCAGAAAACAACCGCCGTCAAATCCTACGGGGAAATGCGCCCGACGGACGTGGTCCCCGTCATCGCGCCGGACCGCTCC
>ONXW01000146.1 GCA_900321915.1 uncultured Eubacteriales bacterium | reverse complement strand
GGGTACCGCTACGTGCTCGGTTCCGTCCTGAACCAGGTCCTGCTGCACCAGTCCATCATCGGCCTGGAGACGAAGGCCGCCCTCGATAAATACGGCGTTAAGCCCGACATGATCATCGGCTGCGCCGGCGGCGGTTCCAACCTGGGCGGGCTGATTGCGCCGTTCATGGGAGAAAAGCTCCGCGGCGAGGCGGATTACCGCATCATCGCCGTAGAGCCCGCTTCCTGCCCAAGCTTTACCCGCGGCGTCTACGCCTATGATTTCTGCGACACCGGTATGGTATGCCCGCTGGCCAAAATGTATACCCTCGGCAGCGACTTCATCCCGGCGCCCAACCACGCAGGCGGCCTCCGCTATCACGGCATGAGCCCGATCCTGTCCCAGCTCTACGACGACGGCTATATGGAAGCTGTCTCCGTGCCTCAGACCAGCGTCTTTGAAGCCGCGGAGCTCTTCGCCCGCATCGAGGGCATCCTTCCGGCACCGGAAAGCTCCCACGCCATCCGCGTAGCCATCGACGAGGCCATGAAATGCAAAGAAACCGGCGAATCCAAGAACATCGTCTTCGGACTCACCGGTACCGGTTACTTTGATATGGTTGCCTACGAAAAATTCCACGAAGGCAGGATGGACGACTATGTCCCCACCGACGAGGAGCTGGCCGCGTTCCGCGCAAAGCTGCCGAAGGTGGAATAAAGAGACAGAAACAGTAAAAAACACTTCCTTTTCCTTAAAAAACAGCCGCGGAGATTCCGCGGCTGTACTTTTTCCTTCCGTCCGTCCTGAGGCTTTGTCAGACGGAGAATATCTCTTTATACACTCTCTTCCCGTCTTTTACCTCGGACTTCATCAGGGAAATCTTTTTTACCATCATATCGCCCTTCGGGACAGGCGCGGAGCGGTAATCCCCACGGAATTTCCTCGCTATCGTGATGTGGGGAGCAAAGGCCTTCCGGTCATAGGCAATCCCGGAAGCATCGAACGCCTCCCGCAGGGACCGGACCAGGGAGCTCATTCCCTGGTTTCCCTTGAGACCCACCCAAAGCGTGTCGCCGAAGGTCCCCATCTCCGACATGGCCAGCCGGAAGGGTTTAAAGGAAACAGAACGCATCGCTTCCTTTACCGGCGCCGCGTCGGGAACCTCCCCGAGAAACGCCAGGGTCAGGTGCAGGTTCGCCGCCGGGACAAAGCTTCCCTTTGCGCCCAGCTTCTTCAGGAAATGCAGCGTCTGTGTGACGGAAGCCTGCATATCCTCCGACACCCTGACTGCGACAAATAATCTCATGTGAGTTCCTCTTTTCTGCCGTTATAATGTACGCAGAGCATGGTCAGGTCATCAAACTGCGGGGCAATGCCGACAAATTCGTCAACTGCCCTGCGGACATTCGTGAGCAGTTCCTCCGGCGAAGCATCCGCATCCCGGTTCAGGGCGTCAAGGGTCCGGTCCGTCCCGAACAGCTTCTCATTTTTATCGGTTGCCTCCGGAACACCGTCCGTATAGACAAACAGCGTCGCCCCGGGATCCATCTGCAGCTCATAATCCCTGTACTTTACGCCTTCCATCCCTCCCAGGACAAATCCGTGGGGATCCTTAATCATCTCAAAACTGCCGCCCGGCTTCCGGAGCATCGGATACTCATGTCCGGCGCTGGCTGCCGTAAGCCTGCCTGTCTTCAGGTCCAGGATTCCAAGCCATGCGGTAATGAACATCTCTTCCGGATTATTCCTGCAAATCTGTTCATTCATCTCCTTAAGGACTTCCGCGGGCGAAACGCAATACGTGGCACAGTTTTCAAAAAGGATTTTAAAGGCCATCATATACAGGGCCCCGGGCACTCCCTTGCCGCTGACGTCAGCGATAACCAGAGCCAGGTGATCATCGTCCTGAAGAAGGAACCCGTACATATCCCCGCCGACTTCCTTCGCGGGTTTCATATATCCGTAAATATCAAAATCTTTATGGTCCGGAAACGCGGGAAACTCCGTAGGCACCATACTCTGCTGGATGGCTGCCGCCATATTGAGTTCCGCCCCGATCCGCTTTTCCTCCTGTTCCTTTTCCATCTTTTTCCGCTGGGCCCGGAGGTTAATGTCAAGGAGAAACCTGATTCCTCCTATCATGAACAGGAAGGAAATCATCCAGAACAGGGGCTGTTCCGTGATAAAGAGCTCTTTGGTGATGTAAATCTCCGTCTCTTCCCCGGTGTATTCCCCGTCAGAAGTCCTGACGGCCAGCCGGAATGTATAATTTCCGCCCGAAAGGTTCGTGTAGCTCACAGGCTGCAGCTCATCTTTTTCAACGATGTTCCCGGTTCTGTCAAAACCGCTCAGGCGGTATTCCAGGAGCGGATTGTTTAATCCGTCGGAAAGCACAAACCCATAGACGGTAATCCTCTTGACGCTGTGTCCTACCCGTACATGGCCGTCCTGCGGTACCCGGATTCTTTCCCCGTCCACATCGATATAGGGGATCGCCAGTTTTATGCTGCCGTGTTCCTCCGGATCTTTCGAGAGATCCACAAGTGTCACACCGTCCGTGCCTGCAAGAAAAGCAAGTCCTTCCGGAGTGATCTGGCTGCGGGAATGAACGGTTGAAACGTGGGGAAGGCCGTCCATTGTGTCATAGAAGAAAAGCACCGGTTTCTCCCCCGCAAGCAGCATATTCCCGTCACATACGTATATGCCTATCCCTCCGAGAATCCAGACGCGGCCGTTTTCCGCGGGTATGACATCATATGCGTTGCCGTAGATGCCGCCGATGGGAAATCCGGGAATCATACGGATGGCGTTGTCCTTCAGGTAATACCCGCTGTTGCTGGTGACTATCCAGAAACAGTTTCTCTTCTCATCCCTCCTGATGTTCAGGATAACGCCCGTTTCCAGCTCATTCTCGCCCGGGAATGGATAAACCCTGTCGCCGTCCAGCACATAGATGCCGTCACCGTCGCTTCCCAGGTAAATCTTCCCGTCTTCATCCTCGGCCATGCAGAGAATCATCGCCTTGCAGAGTCCATCCGCCTGCGTAAAGCTCTTTACCGGTTTTTCCCCGCCAAAGAGCGCAATACCCCCTGTGGTGGCCACAGCAAGCGACCCGTCGCCGCGCTCGAGTATTGTCCTGCAGTAATTGGACGGAAGTCCCTTTTCTTCATTGAATATCTCAACGTCCCCGCCCGGCGACAGTTTCAGCAGGGGGATGTTGGTATCGTAGGTACAGAACCACAGGTTTCCCCGGCTGTCTTCTTCGATATCCCGTATGCGTGCATCCTTCAGGTATTCCTCCAGCGGAGACCTGATTGGCCTGCAGCCGGAATCCAGCACAACAAGTCCGGTATCTGTCCCGATATACAGTTTTCCGTCCTTCATGCAGGTGGTGTTGACAACACGGTCAGTCACTCCCGCGATCCTGGTGAGATCGGAAAACATGCTGCGGGAAAGCTTCATGGCGCCGATACGGGTCGAGGTAAACCAGAGATTTCCCTCATAATCCTCCGTAACCGTATGGATGGAAGCTGTCATGGGAACAGTCGACAGCTTCCGGAATTCACCTTTCCCCTCGGAACAGTAAATCCCGTTGTCACCCAGGATCCACGTCTTCCCGTCCGCAAAGCATATATTGTTGACCGCCCCTATCCCCGTCAGGTTTATCTGCCGGAAGGAAGAAAGAGGTTCGCCGATCCTGCCGTGAAAGAGCAGATCCGACTTGGTTCCCAGATAAATAAAACCCTCGTTTTCCCTGTCCGGGGCAGCGCAGTTTACGCCTGTGCCGAGTTCCTCCGCTGTCCGGTATTCCAGAATCCTGCCATCTTTATAGCAGAACATATCGGCGTCGCCCGCGATGCCCCAGATGCCGGAACCGGAGTCTTCTGTCAGCTTGTAGGTCTGTATGTTTTTTACTCTTTCATCTTCCACCGGGACCACTGTTCCGGTTTCCCGGTCCAGAATGCACAGGCCGGCGCCGGAGCCTACGAGCAGCCTGCCGTCCCCGTTGTCCTGTATGCTGCGGACAGAAAGGGAGGGAAGTCCTGATTCCTCGCCGTAGCAGGTATAGTTCCAATCCGCGTCCATGTGGATCATTCCCCTGTCATTGGTTCCGATCCAGAGACTGCCGTCCTCCCTGTCAGCATAGAGGCTCGCCACACTGGTGATTTCCGGCAGACGCACCAGGTCCTGTCCTTCCTTGCGCAGAAGGCCGCCATAACATCCTATGTAAATGAACCCGTCATTTGTCTGCGCGACAGCATTCGCCTCGGAGAGCGGGTATCCCGTGGAAACATCATAAAGCACGGCCACGTGGTCCGCTTCCTCGGGCAGCTGCATCATGTCTTCGTCCGCCCTTGCAGGGAGGCAGAAGAATACGGCCAGCATCGCGCACAGAACCGCAAGAAAGCCCATTTTCCGGAAAACTGTTCTTTTCATCTTCTGCTCCCTGTTATCAGATTTGTTTTTTTCTGCCTGTATCAGAATGTATCCGCCAGTTCCAGCGTATACTCTTCATTCATCCTGCGGCAGACACTGATAAAATCATCCAGCGGAATATCGTGAATCTGCCGGTTGTTTCCGCGCATATTGACGGAAACGGTACCTTCCGCGGCTTCCTTGTCGCCGACTACAAGAATATAGGGATCCTTATAGTTCTTGTAGGTCTTGATCTTTTCCTTCATATTCTTGTCGGTATAATCCACCTCAAAGCGGATATGCGCCCTGCGCAGCTTATCGGCGATAGCCTCCGCGTAGGCGTTGTGCTCCGGACGGATAGGAACGATGCCGACCTGCACCGGGGACAGCCAGAAGGGGAATGCGCCCTTGAAGTTCTCGATCAGGATTCCGATGAAGCGCTCCATGGATCCGAAGATAGCCCTGTGGATCATAACCGGCCTCTTCTGGGTCCCGTCCTGCGCCACATACTTCAGGTCAAAGTTCAGCGGAAGCTGGAAATCCAGCTGGATCGTGCCCATCTGCCACTCACGGCCGATGCAGTCGCGCATCTTCAGGTCGATCTTCGGACCGTAGAAGGCGCCGTCGCCCTCATTGATCTCGAAATTGCCCTCGCCGTACTTATTCATCAGGATCTTCTTCAGGGACGCCTCCGCTTTGTTCCAGAGCTCAATGTCTCCCATGAAATCCTCAGGCCTGGTGGAAAGCTCCGCCTCATAGGTCAGTCCGAAGGTGCCGTAGATTTTCCCGGCCAGCTCCATGATTTTCCCGATCTCGTCTTCAATCTGGTCCTCCGCCAGCAGGGTATGGTCATCGTCCTGACGGAACATCTGGACGCGGAACAGGCCGTTAAGCTCGCCGGACTTCTCTTTTCTGTGAATGACGTCCGTCTCGCTGTAGCGCAGAGGGAGATCCTTATAGCTGTGCAGATCCCTCTTGTACACCATAATGGCGTTCGGGCAGTTCATCGGCTTCGCTGCGAAGGTATCTTCTCCCTCGATGCCGTTCTCGCCCGGAAGGATAAACATGTTGTTGACGTAATGGCCCCAGTGTCCGCTGGTCACCCAGAGCTTCTTGTTGTTGATGACCGGCGCGGAAATCTCCTGGTAGCCGTACTGATCGTGCAGGTCACGCCAGAAGGAAAGCAGGGCATTGTACAGCTTCCAGCCCCTGGGCAGCCAGTAGGGCATGCCCGGCGCCGTCTCATCAAACATGAAGAGATCCAGCTGCGGGCCGATCTTCTTGTGGTCACGCTCCAGGGCCTCCTGGATCATCTTCAGATGTTCCTTCAGCTCGTCCTTCGTCGGGAACGCGTAGACGTAAATTCTCTGCAGCATATCCCGCTTCTCATCGCCTCTCCAGTATGCGCCGGAGATGGATTTTACCTTGAACGCAACGCCGAGAAGATCCTGGGAATTCTCCACATGCGGTCCCCGGCAGAGATCGATAAAGTCATCGCCTGTCCGGTAGGTCGTGATCTTCTCATCGTCCGGAAGGTCCTGTATCAGTTCCAGCTTGAACTTCTGATCCTTAAAGATCTCCAGCGCCTCCGCCTTGGTGACCTCTTCGCAGGTCCAGGCTTCCTTTCTCTTGAGAATCTCCCGCATCTTGTTTTCAATCATCTCATAATCATCCTTGCTGAGGGTGCGGGGGAGAAGGAAATCATAGTAAAAACCGTCCGCGATCTGCGGTCCGATGGCATACTGCACATTTTCCTTCCCGAAAATCTCAATCACGGCTTTTGCCAGGATATGAGACATTGAATGACGGTAACGATCCAGGTATTCTGCTTTCATGTTATTTATTCCTCCTGTCAGTAAGACAAATCTCTGTCCGGGGAAACGCGGCCAAAAAAAGCGCCCCCGGATGATATGCAATGTATCACCCGGGGACGCAGATTCTGCGCGGTTCCACCCCGATTGCCGCAGTATGCGGCCGCTCGTTCCATGATGATAACGGAATCACCGTGCCGTATTGGGGCCTCTCGGAGACGGTCTGGCCTGTACTCGGTACAGAATGCTTCCATCACGGCAGCGCCGGCATTCCTCTCTGGGAACTTCTGTACAGGTCGTTTCTCTTCAACGATTTAAAAAATATAGCTGTGTTATTTTAGCACAGTACAAAAGACTATGCAATGAAAAACATATGATGTTATTCTTCGTCCCAGTTGTGGTAGGTTGCCTGGACGTCGTCATCCTCGTCCAGGAGATCGAGAATCCTCTGCATCTTCTTCTTTGCGTCATCGTCGGAAAGGGACACATAGTTCTGCGGAATCATGGTGACATCCGCTTCCAGCATGGGGACGTTCTCTTTTTCCAGGGCTTCGCGGACAGCGGAGAAGTCATCCGGGGAGGTGATGATCTCGAAATCATCCTCGTTCTCGGCAAAGTCTTCCGCGCCGGCATCCAGCGCCATCATCATCAGGTCGTCCGCTTCCATCTCGCACTCTTCCTTGTCGATGATGATCTGGCCCTTTTTGTCAGACATGAAAGAAACGCTGCCCGGAGTTCCGATATTGCCGTTTCCCTTGGAGAATGCCGCGCGCACATTGGAAGCCGTGCGGTTCTTGTTGTCCGTCAGCGTCTCCACGATGATGGCCACGCCGCCCGGGCCGTAGCCTTCATAGGTCAGGTTCTCATAGTTCACGGAACCCGCGTCGCCCGCTGCCTTCTTGATGCCGCGGTCAATGGTATCGTTCGGCATATTGGCTGCCTTCGCCTTCGCGATGACATCGCGGAGCTTGCTGTTGTTGGCCGGGTCCGCCCCGCCCTCTTTTACCGCGACTGCAATCTCACGGCCGATAACGGTAAAGATCTTGCCCTTTGCGGCATCATTTTTCTCTTTCTTATGTTTAATATTGGCAAATTTTGAATGTCCGGACATAAAAACTCCTCTTTCATTTCCATTGGATTTTTATAGATACAACTAATAATCTTACCATCAGAATCAGCCCGTGGCAAGCTGTTCCTGTACATTTCTCTTTTCCGGGGGCCCACTTTTCCTTCTGCCCGGCGCCGCCACGACTGTGCGTATGGTCTTCCCGCCGACCTGGCGGATCTTGAAGATCCAGCCGCAGCAGGCGATCACCGGCTTTTCCCCTTCCTCCGGTATCCGATCCAGACGGGAAATCAAAAAGCCGCTAAGGGTCTCAAAGTTTTCCAGATCCTTTTCGTCCAGGGTAATGCCGAGCTGTTCCGCCACCTCCGCCAGAGGGGCCATGCCGTCCAGAAGCCATGTGCCGTCGCTCCGCCGTACGATGAGTTTTTCTTCTTCATCGTATTCATCCTCGATGTTGCCGACGATCTCTTCCAGGATATCTTCCAGGGTCACGATGCCGGCCGTCTGGCCGTACTCGTCCACCACGATCTCCATGTGGCTCTTCCGGGCCTGCATCTCATGAAACAGCTGGTCAATCTTCCGTATCTCCGGGATGAAATTCGGTTTTCGCAGGAGTCCTTCTATCTCGCACAGCTTCTGCTGCCTGCATTCTTTCTCCTCGGAAAAGTTCAGGACGTCCCGGATGTGCAGGATGCCGATGATATGATCGATATCTTCCTCATAGACGGGGAACCTGGAGTTGCTGGCTTCATTCCTGATGAATTCTACCGCCTCGTCAAGGGTCATATGACCGTCCAGAGCCACGATGTTGGTGCGGTGGGTCATAATGTCCCCCGCTTCCTTTTCGTCCAGCTCAAACACGTTCTGTACCATCTCGGCCTCTCCGGCCTTAATGATGCCCTTCTCATGCCCCTCGCTGACCAGCAGCTTG
>ONXW01000085.1 GCA_900321915.1 uncultured Eubacteriales bacterium | reverse complement strand
TGCTGTCTTTATTTATGCCGCCTTCTATTTCTGCTTCCAGAATGCTGAAAAGGGTATCGTCGGCGCGCGTGACATTTACAATATAGGAAATATTGCGGTAAATGTACCGCTCCGTCACGGCAGCGCCCCCGGCCTTGGCCGGATAATTATTGTCAGCAAGAAAAAGCCCGGCCTTCGCTTCGACATTTTCCTTTGCCCTGGCATTGACCTCGGCAAGAACCCGGGCAAGTGTTTCCGGGACTTCGCCCTCCGACGTAAGCTCCGTATATCTGCCGTATACCCCGATGCCTTTCTGGGGATCCACAGAAAATGTCTCTCTCAGTACAGTCCTGATTGCATAGGTTTGGATGTCCCCCTTCCGGGGTGCCGGTTTCGGCCTTGCCGGATTTGCAGGACCTGCGGGATTTGCGGGACTTGCCGGATCCGCGGGGCTTGCAGGGCCTGCAGGACTTGCCGGATCTGCAGGACTTGCCTGGCTTGTCTGGTTTGCCGGCTTTTCCGGGTTTGCCGTCACACTTTGCCGGTAAGCGCACCCGATCAGGACAATTGCCGCCGCCAGTATCGCAGCACCGATCAATATCATTTTATTCACTCTTTTCATCTCTTTATATCCGTTCAGAAAATGTTGCCCATCATGCCGGTGACCTCATCGGAAACCGTAAGCCCTTCAAGAAGCGCCATGACGCGCTCAAGCTGTTCTGCCGTACCGGTGTCGAGCGCCGTTTTACGGGATTCCATCTCCTTCTTTAATTCTTCCAGACGGAGGCCGCGGCGTTTCCTGACCTCTTCCTGCGCAGCGGAAACACCGGAGACTTTCATAAATGACGGAATCATGCGCAGCATTACCTGCAGGTCGCTTCCGCTCATTGTCTCCTGAGCCCGGTTTTCTATCTCTCCCGCTTCCGCCTGTGCCGCGTCCAGAATTCGTGTCAGGTTCCTTTCCGACTGTTCCAGTTCCTGTTTCAGCGCGGCAGGATCAGTATCCCCTTCATGTTCCTTCAGAATCCCAAGGACCGAGAGATATTCTTTTTCCAGCGCGTCGTACCTGGCTTCAAAAAGCATTTCTGTCTGCCTGCCGTCCGGGTTTTCCTTTCCCTCATCAAACATAATATTCAGAAAATCAAATGGATTACTCATGCTTTGCTCCTTTTCCCATGTGTAATGCCGGAATGTTTCCTGCGGCGCAGCTCCCGACAAATCAGAAGGGCTGTTTTTTTCATTGTAACACAGACATCCTGCAATCAAAAGAGGCTGCCGCATGAAGAAAGACAGACAGGCATAATTCCCTTCTGCGGATGCCGCCGTCCCGCGTCAACCATTGACTTTTGGACGGCTCCCCATGATAATGAATTCGAAGAACAGGAGGGAAAGAAATGCTTCAGGAAAATGTTAAAGCCGCCTGGGAATATGGAAGACAATTTCTGGATCAGGGAAAGACAGCTGATTATATACCCGAGCTGGGCAAAGCGGATCCCAGCCGGTTCGGAATCTGTGTCCGCACAACAGACGGCCAGAGCTATGAATATGGAGATACTGATTTCCGCTTTACCATGCAGAGCATCAGCAAGATCGTTTCGCTTGCGGCCGCACTGGAACGCCGCGGTTTCGACGATGTTTTTAACCGCGTTATGATGGAGCCTTCCGGGGATGCCTTCAATTCCATACTCAAACTGGATATGGCAAGCAACCGTCCCTTCAACCCGATGATCAATGCCGGGGCAATTGCGGTCACCGATCTGCTGGTTGGCGATGGGGCTTTTGATGAACTCCTGGGATTTGTCCGGTCCCTCTGCATGGATGACGGGATCTCAATGGATGAAGCGGTTTACCATTCAGAGATACTGACCTGCGACCGAAACCGTTCGATCGGATTTCTGCTTAAAAGCAAAGATGTGCTGCATGGAGATGTCATGCAGGTGGTGGATCTTTATACCCGTATGTGTTCCTTAAGCGTCACAGCCCGTTCTTTAGCAGGCCTTGCGCTCGTGCTTGCCGCCGGAGGCATCAATCCGAAAACCGGCACCCGCCTGCTGCAGCATCATACTGTGCGGGTCATCAAAACCCTGATGTTCACCTGCGGCATGTACGACCGTTCAGGAGAATTTGCCATCAAAGTCGGCCTGCCCTGTAAGAGCGGCGTGGGCGGCGGTATCATGTCCTGTGTGGAAAACAGGATGGGGATAGGCACCTACGGTCCCGCACTGGATGACAAGGGCAACAGTATCGGCGGGGGATATGCGCTCGAATACCTTTCCCGGAAAATGCGGCTGCATATTTTTGACCAGAATTAAAGCCGGTGCTTTAAGCGCCGGCCCTGTAAACACTTAAAGGAATCCGTCAGGATTCCTTTTTAAAAACACAGTAATAAATCAGGACTGCTTCAGGAAATCTACCGCTTCCTTGTCCCCGTTATCCTTCCAGTCTATAAAGAATGTGATCCTGTCCGCGGTGGTGCAGTTGGTTCCTGTATAGAAGGAGCCGTCCTTGTATTCGCCGATGTCGATCATCGCGGAGGCGCTGCTGTCCCCTTGTCCCGCAGTAATCAGGAGAGCGTGGGCAACATCATAACGGACCGGAACATTGCCATGGGGAGGGAGATATCCCGACATAAAGACATATTCTGCTTCATTATCGCCTTCCGGCAGTCCCAGGCATTCCGACAGTTCGCTGTCAAAATTGATAATCACTTTTTCCCCATCCCCTGAAAAAGTCATGGTCCCGTGGTCCGAGACAAATACGCCCTTGTGGGCTTCCGGTGCCGGAGTATCCGGCTCGTAGGGCATATTTTTGTCTGTAAAAGGTTCTCCCTTGCCCCCGCAGCCCATGAAAAGCCCGCTCAGGGCAAGCAGGAAAGCCGCTGTCAGCAGACGTATTAGGATTGCACTTTTATTTCTGTGTTGTTTCATTTCGCCCTCCTGGAACATCCTCCTGTGCGGGGTATCGGAAATGCTGAATTAAACCTTCGTCATTTCTTTCCTGTCATTATATTTCA
>ONXW01000039.1 GCA_900321915.1 uncultured Eubacteriales bacterium | reverse complement strand
TCCGGGGAAGACGCGTCACGGAAAAGCCCGCGCACAGCGCCAATCACCAGGGCGGGGCACCGGAACCCGGAAGGGGAGGGCGTCCAGTCCGGCCACCGGAGGGACGCGCCGAACTTCGCCAGTCGGCACAGACGATCCACACAGGCCCTGCGGTTAACCTCATCCGAGGATCCCATGCTGAGGCCGTCTGCCGTGTAGACGCGGCCGGTCGCCATGGCGGAAACCACAAGCCTGTATTCCCTCATCAGCTCCTGGCGCTCCGCGGCGGAATCATCATCCGTATCCCGGATTGTGAGCTGCACGGCGTCATAGCCGCGCTCCCTTGCCCGCCTGAACACCTCATGGCAGGGCCCCTGCAGGATGGCTGTGCTGCAGGGAAATGTCCCGTCCGCGATAATAGCGCTGAAAAGAATCATTCGAAAAACCTCTTATTTCTGAATGCAAAACAGGGGAAAACATAAAAACAGGAAAGCAAATAAGATCAGAAAGGCCGGCAGCCTCGTGTTCCTAAGGGATATTCGATGTGTTTGCACTTAGACACAGGCAATACCTTGCGGCACCCCTCCCGGGACCGGCCACAAAGACATTTTACTCCGGGGGCATAAATAAAGCAAGCGGCGCGCATGAAGCCTGCGCGCCGCCCTGACACTTTGTCACTTACTGCTGTACCGCAATCCCTGCCTTCCGCAGGAACTTTTCCACATTCTCATCCCAGGCCCGCTCCAGGGTCTTGTCCAGGGTGAACTGGGAGAGGCTCACACCCGTGACGCAGAACATCTGTCTGTCGTCATAGCGTATATTCATATAGAGTCCGGCGCTTTCGTCCTCCCTGAGGCCGGGGCAGTGCTCCGCCATAAAGCGCGCCGCCCCCTGGGGCGGAAGGCGCAGGACGATATGGAAGCTCTCGGGAAGCTTCTTCCCCCGGATGAGGGAGAAGCAGAAGGGGCGGAGCATCTGCCAGGTCGCGTAATCCTCAAGCTTCGCCTGCTCCAGCTCCTCGTCCGTAAAATAATCCTGGTGCAGCCGCCCGTCTACGGTAAAAGTCGAGAACGTGGAGAACCTCGCTTCCTGCACCAGGAAGCGGTCAAATGTCTCCGCCGTGAACAGCTGCCTCGTGAATTCCCTGATATCCTCAACCTGAAGTGCAATCATCCAAGGGCCTCCTTCAGCTCCGCATCTCCCTTGATCCGCCTGTAATATCCCTTCGCATACCGGTACATCTTTATGGTGTAATCCCCGAACTCGATTCCGGCCATGCTCTTGAAAACAGCCCACAGCGCCCACAGGAAGCCGCCCAGCGCCGCGTAGGCGTATGTGACCGCCGTCTCCTCGGCGGAAGGCTTCCGCTGCAGATAGGTGCAGAGGAGCTTATCCGTCTGCTCCTCGTCATAGTACGCGTAGATGCTGCTCATGGCGATATCCAGGAGCGGGTCCGCCATCCCGGCGTACTCCCAGTCGATAAGGCGGATATCCCGCGCGCCGGCTTCCGCCTGATGGGGCAGTATCAGGAAATTATCGCACACCGCGTCGATATGCGCCAGGACCTTCGGCCGTTCTGTCTTTTTCTTAAGCGCCGAGAGCAGCTCATCCATCATCCCCCGCACCCTGTCATAGTCCTCAAAGAGGTTCTGCTGCATATGGCTGCAGAGACTCTCGTAGAAATCAATCCGCTCCGCGATGTCAAAGGGATGGTCCACGGTGATGCCGGACCGGTGGAGCTTTTGCAGGATATCCATGCACGCATGGACCTCCGGGCCCGCCGGGTCGGAGAAATCCGCGTTCCGCGCGCCCTCGTAATACTCCGAGATCTTGTACCCGGTCTCCTCGTTGAAATAAATCACCTTCTCGGTGATCCTGAGGGGCGCCACCGCGGCGTACACCGCGTGCTCCTGGCGGCGGTTGATAAGCTTCTCCGTCCCCTGCCCGGGAACGCGGCAGATATAGTGCTTCCCGGCCACCTCGAAGAGAAACGACTGGTTCGTCATTCCGGCCTTCAGGCAGCGGATATTGGAGATTTCCGATTCTTTTATGCCGAACACCTCCGCCACCAGCTGCATCGCCCGGTTATCCGAGTGATTCCTGTAGCGGGGGTCAAAATTCCGCAGCTCCTCCAGGTTCTCAAACTCATAGACCCGGTCCGCCGGCTGGCAGTTCGCGTCGATGGAAAGCTCCCCGATGTGGTGCACCAGTGTCTGCTCCCAGTAATTCTGCTCCGTCCCCGGCGCCAGGTAGTCCGCCTCCGCCATCGGGAGAAACGCCTCCGTGAAATCCCGCAGCATGCAGGCCGGCCCGTACATCACCCATGCGTCGTGCCCGCCCACGCGGACATCGGTGATGCGTCCCTTCTTATTGATATCCAGGCACCACTCCGAGGTGGGCCCCTCCATAAATACGGAAGAATACCAGGAACCGCATTCATAGCGGTGGAATATATTATCGCGGATCCAGTTGTCCGATACCAGCAGGTACATGTTGCGGCCCCGGAACAGTTCCCTGGCGTGCCAGTAGGTGGAGAGATTGTTCTTCGTCAGGTACTCCGGATTGTACAGGAGCTTCACATCATACTTGTCGATAAGGTACTCGAACTTCTCCTTGAGATACCCCACCACAATCGTGATGTCCGTGATGCCGGCCTCATGCAGCTGACATATCTCGCGCTCGATCATCCGCTCGCCCAGCACCTCCACCAGCCCCTTCGGCTGCTCAAACGTCAGGGGGACAAACCGGGAACCGAAGCCGGCGGCAAAAATCACGGCCCCGTCCATCCGGTACGGCTCCAGATAAGAAAGCCCGGCCTCAGTCAGGCGGTAGCGGGACTTCCCGCGCCCGGCGCCCTTTTCGGAGGATCCGTCCCCGGAATCCGCGCAGGCTTCCAGAAGCCCGCGATCCGCGCACTCCGCCACCAGCTTATTCACGCTCCCGAGAGACACCTGCAGCACCTCCGCCAGTCCCCTCTGGGAAATGTCCCCGTCCTCCAGGAAACTCCGGCACACCAGCCCGATTCTGTCCATACCAGCACTCCTATATGTTCAAAAATGAAGAAACAAACTAAATTATGAACAGTATAACACCTCATACATCCTTACGCAACTGTCAGAGAGAAAAAAGATGGCTTTTCTTGCATTACTCTGTCCCCCTGCGGTATGATAAACATCGTAAACATCTTTTGCGAAAGCAGGACTTCATTAATATATGGAGGAAAATCGGATGAAAACCTGGAAATCACTGCAGAAAACAGCTGCTGCGCTCCTCATCGCAGTGCTTGCGGCCGCATCGCCCCTGGCGTCCTACGCCGCCGTATGGCAGCAGGGCACCGGCGACTACGCGAACCGCGCGCAGTAC
>ONXW01000053.1 GCA_900321915.1 uncultured Eubacteriales bacterium | reverse complement strand
CTTGTTCCGTCCGGCAGAGGACTGCCGCAATTCGTACAAAAAGCCATTGCCCTTCATCCCCCGTGTCTGTCAGTTAATCCCACCAGTCTTCGTCTTCATCGCTGTAATCGAAGATAACTTCATCAATCCACTCTTCAAGCTCATCAGAGGACATATGGTTCTTCAGCTGCTGTCTCGCTTTGGAACGGAAAGTGGAGACGCTGCCGTGGTCTTCCAGGTACTCGATCAGCTCTTTCTTCATCAGATCCACGGAATCATCCGTGCCGAGAATCAGGTTCCAGCCCTCATCATTCATGGTGCTGATGGAACCGTCCTCGCCGTGGCGGATCTTCTTTCCCGCGGAATTGGTCGTGGTCTTGTTCTTTATGATCTTGCCGTTGCCGTCCGTCTCATACCATGCGCCCATGTATTCCGCAATCTGGTTTACAATCAGCGCACCGTCCGGTCCGATCAGGTATTCCCGGTTGTTGTCCAAAGTGAGCTTGCCCGTCTGCATAACGCCGCGCTCATTCAGGTAATACCAGAGGTTGTTCACCTTCTGCCAGCCTGTCAGCTGCTCGCCGGAAGCCGCCATCAGGTGCCATCCGCCTTCAGGATCCTGGACCCAGCCGGTCTTCATGTAGCCGTCGGGGCCGAAATAATAGGTAGCGCCGTTGATTTCTTTAAATGTGTTGGTGTAGTAGCTTCCGTTTGCCTCCTCAAACCACCAGCCGTAGGCGTCATAAGCCCATCCTGCCTGGACCGTCATGGCAGACATCATCGTCATTACTGCCGCCGCAAGAATTGCTGCTAACTTTTTCATTGCTTCTCCCTTTCCCGGAGTATCCTCCGCTCCTGATTCCTTTGTTTTTCTGTTTATTGTTTTCAGGTATCTGTTTATGTGCGTCAGCCTCCGGAATAGAAATCCACCAGGCTGTCAAATCCGCCATTGCTCGGTGCCTGCGTCTGCGGCGGCGGTGCCGGGGCAGGTGCAGGTGCAGGTGCGGGAGCCGGGGCAGGTGCGGGCGCGGGAGCCGGGGCAGGTGCAGGCGCCGCCTGTCCTCCTCCTGTGTTTCCGCCGCCGGTATTGCCGCCTCCGGTATTGCTGTTATTCTGCTGGCGCCGTCTCGCCGCCTCAGATTCCGCTGCCGCCCGGGATTCCTCCTGCAGGCGCAGGTACTCTTCCTCGGAACCGCGGCTGACAGTCAGGACAATCTCGGTCCCGACCTCCAGCATGGAGTTCTCCGCAGGATCCTGGCCCATAATCATCCCGGCTTCATACACATCGCTGAAGCCGTCCTCCAGCCTGACCTGGAATCCTGCATCCGCCAGCTTCTGCGTCGCTTCATCCTCTTTGATCAGCGTCACGTCCGGGACAAGAACGCGTTCCCTTCCGCTGCTGACGGTGAGCTTCACTGCCGAGTATACCGAAAGCTCTGTGCCCTCCGCCGGTTCCTGGGCGGTGATTACGCCGTCCGGCACCGTATCGTTCGGCAGCTCCACTTTCCTGACAATATAGATATGCTTGTCTTCCGCCAGCTTTCCGGCTTCCTCCAGGGTAAGGCCCACATAATTATCCACCGTGGCCGTACCGGAAGCGGAGGTGTCCGCATACCCCTTTGATGTCACCATTTTGATCTCGGATCCGCTGTCCAGAACTTCGTAGGGATTCCTGCTCTGGGATACGACAGCCCCGGGAGCAAAGTAGGATTCCGCCTCGCTCCAGGAGGGCTGCAGACCGAAATCCAGCAGGTCAGCCTTCGCGCTCTCCCCGTCCTGCCCGACAAAATCCGGGACATAGGTCTGCTCGATACCGGCGGACAGCGTAACCTCCACGGTTTCATCTGCCGCCACGGGCGTCGCGGCCTTGACGGACTGGGCGACAATCTTGTTTTTCATAATCTCCGTGGAATACTCTTTTTCCGTAACCTGGAGCCGCAGGCCAATATCCCGCAGCATTTTGTCGGATTCCTCCGGATCCAGGCCGATAAGGTCCGGCATCATGACTTCCCGGTTCAGTGTATTGTGCGGAAGGAGCCTCTCGAAACTCGCCCTCGCCGCAAAGAGAACCGCGCCGGCCGCCAGCAGGAGTCCCGCCAGGATAAGCCCCTTGGAAAGCATGGACATCTTTCCGATATCCGCCTGTCTCCGCTTCTCTTCCTTGCGCTTGACCTTGTCGGAATTCAGCTCCGCGAGGAACATTTCCGCCGATGCCGTTCTGTGGACCGGGTCGATATTCAGTGCGTTCATGACCGCATTGCTGACATTCCGGTCAATCTTCACTTTCTTATACAGGGGCACCAGCCTGTCTTTGGCCGCCCTCTCCATGGAGTCCTGGGGCGTCTCCCCGGTTACCATCTTGTAGAAAGTCGCCGCGGACGCGTAGACATCTGTCCACGGGCCCTGGTTTCCACGGCTCTGGTACTGCTCGATGGGCGTAAATCCGGATTTGACCTGGACGGTCAGGCTCCGGCTGCGCTTTGTCGTGGCAAATCTCGCGGCGCCGAAGTCAAACAGCTTGATATCCCCGCTTCGCATGAGGAAAATGTTGTCGGGCGCCACGTCGCGGTGCAGCATTCCTGTCTTATGGACCTTGATCAGGCCCGAGAGAATGCTCCTGAGAATCCCCATCGCCTCGTCCACGGGAAGCTTGCCTACCCGTTCCAGCTTGTCGCGGAGCGACTCGCCGTCCAGGTATTCCATGACGATGTACGCGGTCTCATTTTCCTCAAAACAGTCAAAGACATGGACGATCTCTTTCTCGGACCGGAACTGCGCCAGCTTCTGGGATTCCTCCAGGAACTTTTCCTTGCCGGCCATGAACTGCTCGTAATTCTCGCCGCTGTATATCGTTACGCGCGCGGCCCCGGGAACACGGGTGCAGAATTCGCCGGGCAGGTATTCCTTTACCGCACAGCGGATGCGCAGCATCTCATCATAAGCGAGATAGGTTACGCCGAATCCGCCGGACCCGAGAACCCGCCCGATAATAAAACGGTCCTTCAGGCGGGACCCCGCCGGAAGCTGGTAGGCTTCATTGGCGGGAATTCCGTTGACTGCGCCGCAGTATGGGCACTGTCCGGCGGAATCATCAAAGGTATTAAAACATCCAAGACATAGTTTATTCATCAGCTCGCCTCTGTTGCCGAGATGGTATCTCTGATTTCCTCTGTCGTGACAAGCTCCCTGAAGAGCTCTTCCGACATGGTTTCAAGCTGCTGTTCCGTGTATACCTGAAGCTTCTCCGGCTCTTCCAGAAGAACGGAAAGCTGCGGGTAGACAGCCAGGTACTGTTCCAGCTGTTCCTTTGAGAGCGGCATGGACCGCTGTCCCTCTATGTGCAGAAGCTGCTGTCCTGCCGGGGACATCATGTAGGTGAGAATGCGCTTTGCGGCATTTTTCTCCTTCCGGTCCGCGTCCTCATAGACGCTCCACTCCGTATCAAAGGCAACCCCGCATTTTGCGGGATCCTCCTGGGGAAGTATGGTATAGACAGCGCGCAGGTTTTCCTGCATTTCGTAGAAATCCCTGGTGTCAGCCACACACAGCAGGCTCTCTTTCGCGAGGAACGCCTCTTTATCATTTTTCTCAGGCAGTTCCTTCCCGTCCTGCGCGAGAATGACATTGCCGTAAACGACATTCTCATGGAATCCCATGGGCAGCCGTTTTCTTTCGGGATAGATGCGCTCATACTCCGACAGGTAATAATAGTCCCCCCTGTCGATTCTCTCCAGGGTCTGCTCCAGATCCGCAAAATACTCTTCGCTCTCCGCGCCGAGCCCGGTGCTCATGAAAAGAGCGGGGGCATTTCCCTTTTCCAGGGCATCCGCCAGGTCATCCGTGTAGTCTTCCTCCGGAATGAGCTCCAGTTTGACCGTAACGGCGGGATAATCCTCCCGGAACGTCTGCAGGACTTCATTCCACCGTTTTTCCTGCTCTTTCTCATCCGCGTCCTCCGGGACGGGGATCCATATGGAGACGGTGGACGCGGACAGGTATTCCTCATCCCGCTTCATCATATACATACCCGCGCCGGCAGCCACCCCGGCCAGGGCTATGGCAAGGCCGCCAGCGATAAGCATGGTCCTTCTCCTGCGGCGCCGCTTTACCAGGGTTTTGTTCTCGACCACGGTCTTCTCGCCCCTGAGAGCCCTGCGGAAGTCATCCATGGACTGGAACCTGAGCTCCGGCAGCAGGTCCATGCCTTTCATGATAACCCTGCTTATCTGCTCCGGAATCTCCGGATTAAGCATTGACGGAGGTTTCAGCAGATCCTCCTTCTGACGGTCCGTGGATTCCTCCGGCTCCACTCCGGTGAGCGCCCAGTAGAGCGATGCGGAAAGGGCGTAGACATCGGTCCACGGGCCCTGGTGGCCTTTTTTGAAATACTGCTCCGGCGGGGCCATGCCCACCTTCAGCATGATGGTCTTTTCCTTTTCGTCGTAATCGCTGGAGAACCGGGCTGCGCCCAGGTCAATCAGCTTCACCGTGCTGTCCTGGCAGATAAAGAAGTTATCCGGGGACAGATCCCGGTGAATCATACCCTTGGAATGAATCTCCTTCAGGGCATCCGCGATATAGGAGAACATGGAAACCGCTTCGGGGACGCTGATTTTCCCGCCGTGGCGCTTCATGTACTGCAGCAGGTCTTCGCCGACCAGCAGTTCCATGGTCATATAGGCCGTTCCGTTTTCCTCAAAGAAATTGAATACGTGGACAATGTTGGGATGCTGGTTGAACTTCGCGGTATTCCGCGCCTCCTCCAGGAAGCGTTCCAGGCCTTTGTCGTAGGCATTTCCCGTTTTTCCGGAATAACGGATCACCTTTTTGGTTCCGGGGATACGGTTTACCTGTCCAACCGGGTAGTATTCCTTGATGGCGATCACCGTCTGCAGCTGCAGATCCCACGCCTTATAGGTGATGCCGAATCCGCCGAAACCGAGTACGGTTCCGATCACATAGCGGCCTGAGAGAATGGCTCCGGGATAGAGATGATACTCCTCGCGGGGCCCGGTTCCCTGCACGAACCCGCAGTACGGGCAGGCTTTAAAGTGCTCCGTATCATATTCCTGCATACAGGAGAGGCACCGGAAGAATCCGCGGCTTTTCAGGAAAGCCGCATCCGCTTTCCGCTCCGTATCATCGAAAGCGGCCTTCCGTGCCTGCGGCTGCCCGCTGAAGCCGTTTATCACCTGGGAAGAAGCGGCCATCTTCGGGGCGCCCGCGGGGGCATCTTCATCCAGGAAAATGGTGCCGTTTGCGCCCTGGGCCTCCTCATCCAGGAGAATCGTCCCCTGCTTCTGCGCTCCCGCCGCCGGGACAGGTTCTTCGTCCAGGAGGATCGTCCCCTGCTTCGGAGGTTCCGCCGCCGGGACGGTTTCCTCTTCCAGAAGTATGGTTCCCTGTTTCGGCGTTTCCGCCGCCGGACCCGGTTCTTCCTCAAGAAGGATTGTTCCCTGCTTCGGAGGCTCCGCCGCCGGAACCGGTTCTTCCTCAAGAAGGATCGTTCCCTGCTTCGGGGGTTCCGCCGCCGGGACAGGCTCCTCCTCAAGAAGGATTGTTCCCTGCTTCGGAGGCTCTTCCGCGTCCAGGGCCGGCTGTTCCAGCGTCCTCACCCGCTTTTCCGCGGGCTCCTGCGGCCGGCCTTCCGGCACAAACACATTCTGT
>ONXW01000380.1 GCA_900321915.1 uncultured Eubacteriales bacterium | reverse complement strand
CTGCGGCTGTGAGGAGGAAGAGGACGGGATTCTGCGTCCCGCCGTCACTCACACGGCACATATTACCCTTTTTATTTTTCTGATCACGTTTTTCATTACGCTTCTGGTGGAACTGACCGGTGAGGATGCCATCGCATCCTTTCTGACCGGAAAACCCGTTTTCGGCGTATTTCTGGCGGGGATCATCGGTCTCATACCGAACTGCGCGGCATCTGTCATGATCACGGAACTCTATCTGCGCGGGCTTCTCGGCGCCGGACAGATGATGGCCGGCCTCCTGGTGGGCGCCGGCGTCGGCCTCCTGGTCCTGTTCCGCACGAACCGCCATATGCGGGACAACCTGTCCATCCTGGGTATCCTGTACGCCTCCGGTGTATTCTGGGGACTTGTGATTGAATTCGCGGGCATTGTGTTCTGAGAAAGAGAACCGAAAAGGAAGGACCGGAGAAAGAGATGTATCTGACTACACTGTGCTATATCGAGCGGGACGGAAAATACCTGATGCTCCACAGGGTAAAAAAGGAGCAGGATATCAATGAAGGAAAGTGGATCGGCGTCGGAGGGAAGTTTGAGAAGGACGAAAGCCCGGAAGAATGCCTCCTCCGGGAGGTAAGGGAGGAGACGGGCCTGATTCTCACTTCCTGGCGTTACCGGGGGATCGTGACATTCATTTCCGCCAGGGGAGAGACAGAGTATATGTCCCTGTTTACGGCGGACGGCTTCCGTGGCGAAGTCGGCGAATGCAGCGAGGGCGTGCTCCGCTGGATTGACCGGAAGGAGGTCATGGATCTCAATCTCTGGGAGGGGGACAGGATTTTCCTCCGTCTCCTGGAAGAGGAACAGCCTTTCTTTTCACTGAAACTGGTATATGACGAAAACGACAGGCTGACAGAAGCTTTACTGAATGGGAGGAGAGTATGAAAAGAACAAGAATTCTGTGGATTGCAGCTGCCGCTGCTGCGGTCATCCTCAGCGGATGCGCGGGGAAAAAGGCTCCGGAGGAGACGGAGACAGCGGTTTCCGCTGAAGAGACGGAGGAGTCCGCGGCTCCGGAAGAGACGCCTGAGGAGACAGAAGATGCTTTATCAAAGCTGAATGAGGCGCCGGAAGATGCCGGGGAGCAGATCGCGGTTATCGCTGACTCCGTGGAGACCTGGGCTGTGGACGACGAGTCCGGAACCTACGGCGTCGGATACGCGGTGACAGACCTTGACCGCAATGGCAGGCTGGAAGTGATCTCATATGTGACCGGCGGCACCGGCATGTATACCACAAGCGAGATCTGGGAAGTCAATGAAAAGAAGGATGGGGTGGACCACGTATCCTGGGAAAAGGAAGAAGGCGACTCTGAGCCGGACGCCATCGGTTCCATCCGCCAGACGGCGTACGTGGACGAGAAGAGCGGAACCATCTATTATATCTGCCCGGACTATATGAGAAACGGCGTGGCGGAAAACTATGAAATCCTGTACGCTCTTTCCCTGTCGGACGGAGCGGTGGAGCTGCAGGACCTGGCCGGGCGCCATGAGACTCTGGATGCTTCCGGGAACAGCACATTAGAGTACTGGGACGCGGAGGGCAGCAGCATCTCCGAGGAAGAATATGAGAAAACAGCGGATACCGTATTCGGCAGGATGACAAAGACAGAGTTTTCCATCATCTGGCTTGACGCGGAGAACCTCGGCACTACTGAGGGGATTCAGTCCCTGGACAGGGAAGTGCTCCTGAAAAAGCTCGGGGCCTCCTTTGACGGATTCGGATTTGAAGCGGTGAAGTAGATGTATACAGGAACCCCCCTGCGGAAAACGCCTTCGGGCACGTTTTCCGCAGGGGGGTTCCTGTTCAGTAATTGCCAGGAGGCACGTTTTCCGCAGGGGGGTTCCTGTTCAGTAAATGCTTTCCTTCTGTCAGGGCTGCGCAGGAAGGGAATTGACGAAATCGATGAAGCGCTGCATCGTCCGGGTCTCACCTGCCGGGTTGTACGCAAACCCGATTACGCGGGGCGGAACCGGAGTCTTCAGCGGGATCTCCACCAGCGTCCCGTTGTCCAGGTCTTCCTGCACAAATTCACGGATGACGCAGCCGATTCCCAGGCCGGTGCGGGCGAAGGAGATGAGGAGATCCATGGTATTGGTTTCCATCACCTGTTTCGGCTCAATTCCGTGTTCGCTGAGATATCCGTCCATGTAGATGCGGGACATGTTCTTGCGGTCCAGCATGAGGATCATGCCGCTGTCAAAGATATTGACGTCCTGTCCTTCCCGTATATGGAGGTTCTCCAGATAGCTGGGAGTGCAGACAAAGGTGTCGTGGATATCCATAAGCGGGCGGAATACCAGTCCCTTGCGGGATTTCGGCTCCGCCACCAGGCCGATATCAATCTGCTGCTGTTCCAGCATGCTGATGCTGTGGGCCGTATCCTGGCTGGAGATGAGAATGCGGATATGGGGGCACTCCCGGATAAACTCCTTGAGGTAGGGCAGGAGGACAAACTTGCAGAGCACGTTGCTGGCGCCGAAGCGTATCTGGCCGATGTTGAAGTTCTTGATTCTGCGAAGCTCGTTTTCTCCGCGGTCAAGCGTATTAAAGGCCAGGCTCACATGGTTGAAAAGAACCTGTCCCTCTATGGTGAGCGTGACACCGCGGGAGCTGCGCTTGAAAAGCGTAACGCCGAGATTCTCCTCCAGCTTGCTGATAGACTTGCTGATGGCAGGCTGGCTGATAAAGAGTTCTTTAGCTGCGTGGGAAATGTTTCCGGTCTTTGCGACGGCATAAAAAACCCGATATTGCGAGAGATGCTGTTCCATGAAAAACTCCTTCAGGTTATACATATAGCTTATGATGTGACACACAGCTATACATTTGCATTATAGTAATGATAATGGTATAATGCAAAGAAGTCAACTATAAAATAAGCGGAAAGGATGCGTCGCAATATGACTAAGACGAATGTTATGAGGCTGCTGGAAGCTGCGGGCATCGAGTTCGATACAGCGGAGTACGAGTGGTCGGAGGATGACCTCTCAGGGACGCACGCGGCGGATGTCATGGGAATGGACCATGACAGTATGTTTAAGACCCTGGTGCTGACCGGGGACAAGACCGGGCATATCGTCTGCTGTATCCCGGTGGACGAGGAGCTGGATCTGAAAAAGGTGGCGAAAGCCTCCGGCAATAAAAAAACGGAGATGATCCACGTGAAGGAGCTGCTCCCCCTCACAGGATACATGCGGGGCGGCTGTTCCCCGGTCGGGATGAAGAAAAAGTTTCCGACTTACATCGACGAGACAGCTGTGCTGTTCGACAGGATTGCGGTGAGCGCGGGGATGCGGGGAGAGCAGGTGATCCTGAATCCTGAGAAGCTCGCGGATTTCCTGGAGGCAGAGTTCTGTGCCCTGACAAGGGAAGAATGACAGGCGGTGAAAAGATGAGAAAGATAAGGGAGATTCTGTCCGCGTGTGACCATACGCTGCTGCGGCAGGACGCCGTTTGGGAGGAGATCAGAGAGCTTATTGATGATGCTTTGAGATTCGGGACGGCATCTGTGTGCATCCCGCCCTCCTTTGTGGCAGAGGCAGCGGAATATGCCGGGGGAAGAATGCCGATCTGCACCGTGATCGGATTTCCCAACGGGTACCAGAAAACGGAAGTGAAGGTGTTTGAGACAGAGCAGGCTGTTGCCGACGGCGCGGATGAGATCGATATGGTAATCAATATCGGATGGCTGAAGGCGGGAAAAACAGAGGATCTGTCCCGGGAAATCCGGCTTGTCCGGGCGGCGTGCCCCGGGAAGATTCTCAAGGTTATCATAGAGACATGCCTGCTGACAGAGGAAGAGAAGATTGCCATGTGCCGCCTGGTGACGGAGTCCGGGGCGGACTTCATCAAGACATCCACCGGGTTTGCGGGAGGCGGGGCCACCTTTTCAGACGTGGACCTGTTCCGGCGCCATGTCGGCCCCGGCGTCAGGATCAAGGCGGCGGGAGGAATCTCGACCCTGGAGGATGCGGAAGAGTTTCTCCGGCTCGGCGCGTCCCGCCTGGGAACCAGCCG
>ONXW01000166.1 GCA_900321915.1 uncultured Eubacteriales bacterium | reverse complement strand
GGAAAGGCGCGGTGGTACTGGTTCTTAATGGGCGCGGCCTGCTACGCACCGCAGTCTCTGTGCTATTTCATGGCGCTCCGATATGCTTCCGCAGGCGTCGTCGCGCTGCTTTTCTATATTCATCCCATCCTGGTGACGGCCGGATCGGCATTCCTGTTCGGGGAGAGGATCACCCGGAAAAAACTCGCGGCCCTTCTGCTGGCGCTGGCGGGCGCTTCCGCCATCATAGGAACGACTTTCCAGGTGAGCCTGGCGGGGATCCTGTTTGCGCTCTGCTCCGCGGGAATCTATACTGTTTATATCCTGACGGGTTCACGCGTGGTCGGGCCGGGGATGGGGGTGCAGTCTTCGGCTTTTATCATGCTGGGGGCGGCGTCCGTCTACGGAATCCTGAACCTGGTGTTCGGATTTGTGCCGCCGGAAGAACCGGCCGGGTATATTCCGCTGATCCTGATCGCGTTTGTGTCTACGGTTGTCGCCATGTGGTCCTTCTTCTCCGGGATGGAGATAACCGGGCCTGCGGTGGCTGCGCTGGTTTCCCTCCTGGAGCCGGTGGTGACGGTACTTCTGTCTGTGGCGGTCCTGAAGGAAAGGCTTACGGTCAATGTTGTCATCGGCGGCTGCCTGGTGCTGCTGGCAATGATTATCATATCCCTGCCGGACAGGAAACAGCATTAACAGTTTTTGGTGTTATTTGGTAACAGTATGAACATACATGGTCAATTGAGGGCAGAAGAGATTGAAAACGCACTGTCTTCTGCGGAACATTTCTATAGACAGCTGGGAGCCGCCAACCGTGACGGCCTCGTTTTTGTGCTGAATCTGGAAGAAACACTCCTGATTTACCGGGATATGCTGGGGGAAACAGCACAGTTTGACCTGCAGCTTCGCAGGGCCTTCAGTGAAATCCGCTGCATTCTCTCGGTCCGGGGGAACAGTGTGGACATATCAGGCGCAGGCAGCGAGATCCTGGAGAAGGCCGGCCGGTCTTCCGGGATGAGCCCTGTCTGGAAGTACAGTGACGGATGCAATTATGTCACGTTTTCCGTTCCTCTGTATAATACTGCCGCGAGCAACATGAAATTTGTCTGGCAGTATGTCGCCCGGAGGAAAGGGCTGTTTTTCCTGGCGGTAGCAAGCCAGTGGGTGAATGTGGCGATGAATATCCTGGCACCCGTGCTGAGCGCCAGGGTGATTGTGGCTTATACGGATTCGGCGATGGAACAGATCCTGTGGACCGCGCTGGCCATTTTCATCGTGCGCCTGTTTTCCGATTATAGCCTTTTCCTCTGCAATACGAAATACAACCGCGTATATACCAGTGTCCTTTCGGAGGTTGAGACGGACCTTGCGGACGCCTCCCTGCGCATTAAAAATGCCTGTATCGAAGAAAAAGGCGGCGGTCTGTTTATCCAGAGACTGACAGTGGATACATCCACACTGGCTACCGGCTTTAATACCATCGCGGATATGGTTTCGCAGATGTGCCGGTATATCGGCGTCCTGATCGCGATGCTTGTTGTGAGCCCGCCGGTCTTTCTGGTGGTTTTTCTGCTTATGGCAGGCCAGACAGCGGTGGAGCTGATCCGCACAAAGCATATGACCAAAGATGACAGGATCTACCGCACGGCCAATGAGCGTTTCTCCGGTTTTGTGGGCGAGATGGTCCACGGACTGACAGATATTAAGGTTCTGAATTCCGAAAAGACTTTCCATGAGGAACTTGCCAGACGGGTCGACGACGCCAACGACAGCCGCATGAATATGATCATGAACAGCTGGAAATATAAGCTGGTACGGTGGGGCATCGCGGATATGGGGAGACTCGGCTTCATCTGTCTTCTGGGGCTGCTCATTGTACGGTACGGCATGGCGCCGGCCATGGTGCTGGTTCTTTACAGCTATTACACGGAGCTGGACGCGTCGGCCATCCTGCTGGTGGGAGAGCTCCTTGAATTTGTGAAGGGATTCAATCTGTCCGCCGAGCGGGTCTGTGCCCTGATAAACAGTCCGGAATTCCCGAAGGAAGAGTTCGGCACAAAGCATCTGGATGACGTGAAAGGGGAGATTTGTTTCGAGCATGTGAGCTTCAGCTATGAATCGGAGGATCCCCGCTATCCTGCCAGGCGGATCCTGAATGATATGAGCTTTGTCATTCCGGCGGGCACCACGGCCGCGCTGGTAGGCAGGAGCGGCTGCGGCAAATCCACTGCGCTCCGCGTGCTGTGCCGGCTGAATGAAGCCGAGCGGGGAACGATCAGGATGGACGGCATAAATATACGGCTGCTGGATAAGGAGACCCTCAGGGGGAATATGACGGCCGTCAGCCAGAATCCGTATCTGTTCCATATGACTATCCGCGAAAACCTGCAGCTGGTAAAGCATGGTCTTTCAGATGAGGAGATGGAGAGCGTCTGCAGGAAAGCCTGCATCCACGATGACATTGTCCAGATGCCGAAGGGGTATGATTCCCTGATCGGGGAGGGCGGCGTGAATCTTTCCGGAGGGCAGAGGCAGCGCCTGGCCCTGGCAAGGTGCCTTCTGAAACCATGCGGGATAATCCTCCTTGACGAGGCCACTTCCGCACTGGACAATGTAACGCAGAAGAAGATCCAGGAGGCCATGGAGAATCTCCGGGGCACACGCACCATTATCCTGATTGCGCACAGGCTTTCCACGGTTATCAATGCCGATAAGATTATGTTCATGGAGGACGGGAAGATCCTGGACGAGGGAAGCCATGAAGAGCTTCTCGCCCGCTGTTCCTCCTACCGGGAGCTGTACCAGGCGGAAGAAGGCATTCGTGATGGAAAATGAAAACATGTCAGGGGAGAGTTATGAAGGAGAAAAAATGGAGACACAGTGACAGCGGGCTGGCTGTGCTGTCGCTTCCGGCGCTGCTGTGGTATATCGCTTTCTGCTATCTGCCGATGTTCGGAATTGTCCTTGCCTTTAAACAGTACCGCCTGATTCCCGGCAAAGGGTTTATCTACAGCCTGTTTATGGGCGGGAAATGGGTCGGCTTTGAGAATTTCCGGTTTCTGTTCCTGAACCCGCAGATGACGCTGGTCGTGCGGAATACACTCTGTTACAACATACTTTTCCTGGTGATTGATACCCTGCTCCCGGTTGCGCTGGCGATCCTGCTTTCCTACCTGTATTCCGAACAGCAGAAAGGATTGTTCCAGACAGTTTCCATGCTGCCGCATTTTCTGTCCTGGGTGATCGTCAGTTATCTGCTGTTTGCTTTCCTGTCCACCGACCGGGGCCTTCTGAACAGCCTGATTACCCGGGGAGGGGGAACGGCGGTAAGATGGTACCAGGAGCCTTCCGTATGGCCGCTGATCCTGGTGGTCACGCATACGTGGAAGGCTTACGGCTATGCGGTTGTGATGTATACGGCCTATCTTACGGCCATCGACCCGAGCCTTTATGACAGCGCGCTCGTGGACGGGGCTTCTGTGCTGCAGCGCGTGCGGTATATCACGCTGCCCATGCTGCGCCCGATCATCATTGTCCTGCTGCTTTTAAACCTGGGGCATATCCTGAATACGGATTTCGGCCTGTTTTACCAGGTTACGCGCAATTCCGGTTCGATCCTTTCCGCCACGGAAACGATTGACGTATATATTTACAAAGCCCTCCTGGAGCAGGCAAACTACGGATACAGCGCGGCCGCGAGCCTGCTGCAGAATGCCATCGGGTGTTTTCTGCTGCTGGCATCCAACTATATTATTAAAAGGATTGATCCGGAGGAGGGAATTCTATGAAACAGCAAGAGACTTCCCCTTCCTTTAACCGCGTGAGCCCGGGGGCCAATGCGCTTCTTGCCGTTCTGTTCGGTCTGCTGGGACTTGTCACTTTTCTGCCGCTGCTCCTGGTGATAGTCATTTCCTTTTCTTCCGAAGCTTCCATCGCGGAGAAGGGGTACAGCTTCTTTCCCTCTTCCCTGTCAGCGGATGCTTACCTGTATATCTGGAAGAGTATAGACTATATCGGCCACTCCTTCCTGGTAAGCCTGTTTGTGATGATTCTGGGAACCGCGCTTTCCCTCTGGCTCATCAGCAGTATGGCCTATGTGCTGAGCAGGAAGGATTTCCGGCTCGGAAAGCTGTACACGGTCATTATCCTGCTGCCGATGTTTTTCGGCGGCGGCCTGGCCTCGTCCTATGTGGTCAATACACAGCTGTTCGGCCTGAAGAATAATATCCTCGCGCTGATTCTGCCGCCGGCCTGCTCCAGCTGGTACATTCTTGTCATGCGGACTTATTTCCGGAGGAACATCCCCGAGGAACTGTATGACGCCGCGGAGATAGACGGGGCGGGACCCATCCGGTGTTTTTTCCGGATTGTGCTTCCTCTCTCGAAACCCATCCTGGTGACCATCGGCATTTTCCAGGCCTTCGCGTACTGGAACAGCTGGTACTATGCCATGCTTTATATCAGCCAGGATCACAAAGAGCTGTTTCCGCTGCAGTATGTGTTGTATTCTATTCAGAGAAACATAGAGTTTATGGCAACCAACGAACATATTTCCGGCGCTGTCACTGTAGAGCTCCCGTCGGAAACCTTCCGGATGGCGGTGGTCGTGCTTACGATCGCCCCGATTCTGGTGACCTACCCGTTTTTCAGGAAGTTTTTTGTTAAGGGAATCATGACGGGCGCCGTGAAAGAGTAAGCGCTTTCTCATGCCCGGAACAGGAGAAAAAAATGAAGAAAAGACTGTTTACGATGCTCCCGGTCCTGCTGCTTGCCGTATGCTGCAGCGCCTGCGGCGGCAAAGCCCCTGAGACACCTGCGGAACAGCCTGCGGAAGAATCCGCGGTGAAGCCCGCGGAGGAACCGGTAAAACTGATCTGGTGGGTTTATTCCGGGGGAGATGTTCCGAACGACATGGCGAAGGTCCTGGAAAAGGCCAATGCCATGAGCGCGGAGAAAATCGGCGTCACGGTGGACATGCAGTTTAAGACGGAAGAGCAGTTCTCTCTGGACCTTACCACCGGAGAGTACTATGACATGACCTTCAGCTGTGACTGGTGCAACAATTTCGACGATAACGCCAGACAGGGATATTATTATGACCTGACTGACCTTGTGGAGGAGACGGCGCCGACCCTCTGGCAGGCGGTTGACCCCTGGTGGGAGATCGGAACGCTGAACGGGAGGATCTACGGGGTGCCCATGCTGAAGGATCTGGGCGCGGAGGTCTTTTTCCGGATCAACAGCGATTACTTTGAGGGCGAGAAGGGGATGGAGCTGCCGGAGGAGATGAAGTTTGCGGATCTGGAGCCTATGCTTAACATGTACAAGGAGGACCACCCGGGGGAATACCCGCTGCACATGGGCCAGAACGGTCTTTCCGGCATGTTCCAGGAACACGAGCGCATTGTTTCCAGCTATCTTGTTATCCCGTACAGCAAGGCCGGGACAGAGGAAGGAACGAAAATTATTCCGATATGGGAAGATGAAGAATACATGGATATGCTCCGCTGCCTGCACCGCTGGTATGAAGCGGGGCTGATCAACCCGGACGCGGCGACGACGACGGATCTCCCGTATTCACTTCATAACCCGGTACGCTCCGGCACGGCCTGGACCGGATACAAGGGCTGGTCGAATCCGGAAACGGTGGGATTTAACGTCAAGCTGGTCCGCTATATCGGGCCGAACATGTCCCGGGCGACGCAGCAGGGCTCGCTTATCGCGGTCAATGCGGCTGCTCCCGAGGAAAATGTGAAAGCGGCCCTGAAATATATGGAGCTTCTCTATACTGACCGGATCTTCCGGGACCTGCTGGCCTACGGCATCGAGGGGGAGCACTACGAATATTATGAAGGAACGGTGATCCGCACCCAGAAGGGGGCGGACGACTATCTGATGGACAATTTCGTGACCGGCCCCGCTATCAGCGCCTCTGTGGTTTCCGCGGACAGGGAGAACCTGGCGGATCCGAATCAGTGGGATAATGTTTACGCCGAATACGCGCACGCAAAACAGAGCGATACCAGGGGATTCAGCTATGACGGGGAAAAGACGGAGGCTGTCCAGGCCGCGCTCTCTGCCATCTGGGACGGATATTATCATGAGCTGGTGACCGGAACCGCGGATCCGGACGAGACGATGAAAACCATCGCGGACCTGATGTACAAGGCAGGGCTGCAGGAAGTGATTGATGACGCCCAGAGCCAGTTTGACCGGTATCTGGAGTCACTGTGAGGTTAAGCCATGGGACACCTGACATCGAGAGATGCATACCGGAACCTGGAGGACCGCATCAACTGGTTCACCCAGGGGGCACCGGCCTCCGTGACACTGACAAAAATCCTGGAAGTACTGTTTACGGAGAAGGAAGCGAAATGGGTGGCGATGCTGCCCATCCGGCCTTTCACGCTGAAAAAAGCTGCGAAGATCTGGGGCACCACGGAGGCGAAGGCGGAAAAGCTGCTGGACCGCCTCTGCGAGAAGGGCCTGATGGTGGACTCTTACTATCAGGGGGAGCGCCGGTTTGTGCTGCCGCCGCCGATGATCGGCTTCTTTGAGTTCTCCCTGATGCGCACCCGCGGGGATATTGACCAGAAGTACTTAAGCGAGCTGTTCTACCAGTACATCAACGTGGAGGAGGACTTCATCAAGAACCTGTTCCTGGGGATGGACACGAAGCTGGGCCGGGTCTTTGTCCGGGAATCGGTGCTGCTGTCGGAGAAGGCCAACCATATCCTGGACCATGAGCGGGCGGAGCACATCATCGATGAGGCGAAGTATATCGGCGTCGGCACCTGCTTCTGCCGCCACAAGAACCTTCATCTGGGAAAGCCCTGTGAGATGCACGCGCCCCTGGAAGCCTGCCTCACCTTTGACAACGTGGCAAGATCCCTTGCGGAGCACGGCGGATACACGCGCCTGATCTCAAGGGAGGAGGCGAAGGACATCCTGCAGAAATGCTATTCCTATGATCTGGTACAGATGGGGGAAAATGTCCGCGAACACCCGGCCTTTATGTGCAACTGCTGCAAATGCTGCTGCGAGGCGCTGGAGGCGGCAAGGAAGTTCGGCCCGATGCAGCCCATCGCCACCACGAACTATATCCCGAAGGTCACGGCGGATACCTGTGTGGGATGCGGAAAATGTGAACGAACCTGCCCGGTGCTGGCCATCTCCATGGATGAGGTGACAGCGGGCAGCGGAGAAAGAAGAAAGAAGCGCGCGGCCATCGATGAGTCCATCTGTCTGGGCTGCGGACTCTGCGCGAAGAACTGCCCGACGAAGGCCATCGTGATGGAGAGGAGACCTGTCCAGGTCATCACCCCGGTGAACAGCACCCACCGCTTTGTGCTGCAGGCCATTGAAAAGGGAACCCTGCAGAACCTGGTCTTCGACAACCAGGCATTTGCCAATCACCGGGCCATGGCGGCGGTCTTCGGAACGATCCTTACGCTTCCGCCCCTGAAGCAGGCTCTGGCCAGCAGACAGTTTAAATCTGTGTATCTGGACCGGCTGCTGTCGGCACAGAGGAAGTGACTGAGAAGATGCTCTCCGAAAAGACCCTGCCCTGCACCGCCTGTCACTACTGCGTCAGCCACTGCCCGATGGAACTGTCTATCCCGGAGCTGATCGCCCTCTATAATGAACATGCTTTCACCGGCGGCGGATTCATTGCCCCGATGCTTCTCGGCATGTATCCGGAGGACAAGAAGCCTTCCGCCTGCATCGGCTGCCGCAGCTGCGAGACCGTCTGTCCGCAGAACATCAAGATCTCGGAGATGATGTCCGACTTCGCGGAGCGGCTGAAGGGGTAAGGCACAGTACGGACACATGAATTACTGACACAGATACGGAGGAAAATGTATGCGCGAGATGAGACGAACAGACCGCCTGCTGACGGAAGAAGAAGCTTATGAGATCCTGGAGAAGGCCGAGTACGGCATCCTGTCCACGGTATGTGAGGACGGGACCCCCTACGCGGTGCCGATGAGCTATGGAATGGAGGACGGCGCCATCTACATGCACTGCACCATCGCCGGGGGACAGAAGATTGACAACCTGCGTCATGACTCCCGGGCCTGCTTTACGGCAGTCTCGGACACCAGGGTCATGCCGGAGAAATATGGCACCCTGTACCGTTCAGCCATGGCCTTCGGGAATGTGGAGATCCTGGAAGAAAGGGATGAGAAACGGGTGGGCCTTCTGGCGATCCTGAAGAAGTATTCCGCCGACTATATGGAAGGCGGCATCAAGTATATGGAGGCATCCCTCGACAAGGTGTATATCCTGCGCATGAAGATTGACCGCGTCAGCGGCAAGGGCAGGAAGAAGTAATATACGGCATGCCCTATCCTGTGAACGCAAAATATAACAACACGGTGGTTTTAGTTTTATGAAATGGAAACAGACGGTGCTCCCCCTGATCACGGCGATGATCTGGGGAGCGGCATTTACGGCCCAGGCCATGTGCGCGGAACACCTGGGCGCATTCAGCATCAGTGCGATACGGTTTTTTATCGCCTTTGTATGTCTCTTTCCCATCTGCGTTTTCCTCCGCGGCAGGGGGAAGGGAATGGGAGAGATGCGGGAGGTCCTGACGGGAAGCCTCCTCTGCGGGACGGCGCTGTTCTTTGCGACCAACGCCCAGCAGTACGCCCTGAATGCCGGGGCCTCCGCCAGCAAGGCCGGGTTTGTCACGGCCCTCTATATCGTGCTGGTGCCCCTGGTGCAGATGATTCTGTACCGGAAGGGTGCCGTGAAGACCTGGATTGCGGTATTTATCGCGGTTATCGGCATGTATTTTCTCTGCATAAAGGAAGGCTTTACGGTCGAAGCCTCGGATCTCTGGCTGGTGGCCTGCGCGGCCCTGTTCACGGGGCAGATCCTGTTTGTGGATCATTTCTCGGAGAAGATAGACGGGTTTTCCCTCTCCTGCGGGGAATTCCTGGTGACCGCTTCCCTGTCGGCCATCTTTATGTGCACGCAGGAGACGGTGACCGCAGAAGCCCTCAAAGCCTGCATGCTGCCCATGCTCTATGTGGCTGTCATGTCCAGCTGCGTGGGCTATACCTTCCAGGTCCTCGCCCAGAGGGACGGAGACCCGGCGCTGGTATCCCTTCTGTTCAGCACGGAAGCCATCTTTTCCGCGATATTCGGCGCGGCCATCATGCATGACCGCCTGAGCGCGCGCGAATGGATCGGCTGCGCCCTGATGGTGGCTGCGGTGGTGCTGGCGGAGTGGCCGGAGAAAAAAGTACCGGAAAAATAAGGGAACTACTAAATATTAGTAGAAATTCTTCTTGAATCTACTAATATTTAGTAGTATTTTTATTATATGAAATATGCATTTGAAGAAGCCCTCACGGGCGGAGAAATACGCGAACTTCGTTCAAAGCTGGAAATGAACCGGGAAGAGTTTGCGGCATTCTGCGGCGTCTCAAAAAAAACCGTTGAACATTGGGAGAACAGCGGAAAGAGCATAACAGGCCCCATCACCGCGCTTGCAGCACTGCTCCGGGAACATCCGGAATACGGCAGCTATTATGAAATACCGGAGCGGAAACTTCCGCTGCGGCTCTTTTACATGTTCCGGAACCGGCTCTGCACGATCATCGATGTGGATGAGCAGAAAAGACTGGTAGAAATCAGGAATTATACGAGAGATAATATTTTCCGTGCTTTCGGTGCAAATACAGAGCCGACCTTTGAAGAGTATGAGGAGTTTCTGGAGAGCCGCTGTTTTCCGAGGGAGCGGGACAGGATGAAGATTATGCTCCGGGAGCTGGATCTCCCGTTCTATGATCCTTTCCTGATTATCCGGAAAACAGAAGGGCGGATGGCCGAAGACGAATTCTGGATTCGGATGGAAGGGAGGGGCGTATGATCCGGCTTACAGAAAAGGAACAGAGATATACAGAATGGCCCTCTTCCAAGGGAAACCAGCTGAAATGGAAATCCGGAAGCTTCTGGTACAAGGCAGATTACACGGGGTATGAGGGACTGGCAGAATACCTGGTTTCCGCCCTGCTTGGATATTCTACAGTTCCGGAGGATCGTTATATTCG
>ONXW01000308.1 GCA_900321915.1 uncultured Eubacteriales bacterium | reverse complement strand
ATGCGGAACGCTTATGAGGAGAGCTTCGGAACGCTTTCCGAGATGCAGTCGCCCGAGGGGGCGGAACTGGCCCGCTATGTGCGCAGCGCCTGCGCAGGATACCATATTGAGGACGACAGCGGCCGGCTGTTCACTTATCTTCACGCCTTCGTGGACCGCGAGGCGGGAGAGCAGCTGAGCCTGTTTGACATTCCGGTGCCGGCGGAGACCATCTGATCATGCCGGAAGCCGGATGGACCCGGAACAGCACCGGAGCCGGAAGCTGTATGCAGGAGACTGCGGAAACGGCGGTGCTGCAGAAGAAAGGAAGAAGCTTTGAGCGTTATCAGGATCCACTATCATTTCGTCGGGAGAGTGCAGGGCGTCGGTTTCCGCTACACGGCGTATTACGCTGCGACCCGGCACGGTGTGACAGGATTCGTGAAGAACGAGGACGACGGCAGTGTGACCATGGAGGCCCAGGGGTCGCCGCAGGCCATCATGGCCATGATGCGCCAGATCAAGGAGAGCCGCTGGATCCATATTGACTCCTCCAGCCCGCAGCGGATCCCGCCGGAGCCGGGGGAACGGGAATTCAAGGTCCGAAGCTACTGAAATCATCTCAGCGGGAGAAGTCTTCCGCTGACCGGAAAAGAAGGTGAAACAGCAATGAAATCGACAGCAAAGAAACAGTTCCTGTGTCTTCTGGCAGCTCTCGTCATGATGCTGGTGTACCCGCTTACGGTAATGGCGGCCTACCAGCATGATCCGATGCTGAATCCGAAGGCGGCGAAGGATATCATTGTAAATCCGGCCGCGGTCTATGGGTATTCCCCGAGTCCTGATTCCGTCCGGCTGAGGGAATTCGTGGATGCCATCGACTGGACGGATCCGGCGCAGGTCCAGGACGCGAAAGTGAGGCGGGTGGAGTATCTCGGAGAATACCGGGAGCTCTACCAAATGATCGAGGACATGCTGGGACAGGCGAAGGATGTCGAGGAGATCGCCCGGGCCGTCAGCAGAAAAAGAAATGAGATGCGGCTGGAAGCCTACAAGGACGATCCGGACGGACTTGCAAGGGTGAAAAAGAGCAATCTGGATACCTACGGGAACGAGGAGGGTCCTACGGCGGAATCTCTTTACGAAAAGTACGGTTCCTGGCAGAAGGTCCTTGAGAAGGCGCTGGATTCCAATCCGGGAATGGATGCCTGCCTCGGCCTTTACGACGAATACTACGACACCTATAATTTTGAGGAGAGAGCTGCCGCGCCTCAGGCCGCACCTCAGGCTTCAGCCCAGAGTCAGTATGTGGTGCAGAAGGGCGATACGCTCTGGAAGATCGCTCAGAAATTATTCGGGAACGGAGAGAAATGGAAAGAGATCTATGAGCGGAACCGGAATGTGATCCGCGATCCTGATCTCATCTACGAGGGCCAGGTGCTGAACGTGGCCTGATGTCAGGCCCCGATAGCTGCGGCAACCTTGGAAACGGGATACGCAGTACAGAAACAGGCTGTCTCAGTCAGAAAGATGATTTCTGAAGAGACAGCCTGATTCATTTCCGGGATATGGTTCCGGTACCGGATCCCGGTGTGCGGCGCAGCCGTCTGTCAGATCTGCCAGCCGCCGGAGATGGTCACGATCTGGCCGGTGAGATAAGGCCCGGATTCCGCCAGGGTATAAATGAGGTCTGCGGCCTCTGCCGGTGTGCCGAAAGGGCCGGCGGGGATCTCCTCCTCAAGGGCAGCGCGCTCCTCAGGATCCAGGAAGGCGTTCATTTCCGTGTCGATGGTTCCGGGGGCCACGGCATTCACCTGGATGTTCGAGGGCGCCAGCTCCTTTGCCAGCGCCTTGGTGAAGGCATTCACCCCGCCCTTGGCGGCGGAGTAGGCAGTCTCGCAGGACGCGCCGGCTGTCCCCCAGACAGAGGATACAGTGATGATCTTTCCGCCGCCCTGATGCAGCATCATGGGGACCGCAAGGCGGCTGAGGTAGAAGACGGAGCTCAGGTTGGTCCGGATCATCTCATCCCATTCCGCCGGCTGCATGTCCTGGAACAGTCCGTGGCGGGAGATGCCGGCATTGCAGACCAGCACGTCCAGGCGGCCGAAGGT
>ONXW01000050.1 GCA_900321915.1 uncultured Eubacteriales bacterium | reverse complement strand
GAAGTCCATGGCACCGATGTTCTCAAGCCGCGCGCGCAGGCTATCCCAGTCGATCTCCGTGCGGTATGCCTCGGCATACAGCCCGATGTCGCAGATCTGCCGGATGCCGAAGCCGCTGTACAGAAAATGCTTCAGCGCGTGCAGCAGCAGGTACAGCATATGGTCCTCCGGCCCAAGGGTCAGGAATTCCGTACCGTAGATCTGCTGGGAAACCGCCCGGCTATGGGCGCCCAGGAAGCAGTCGTTCATCCGGTCCAGATAGGGAGAATCCGGGGAGAAGGGCGTCTTGTGGACCTCCACGAAAATACCCCGCTCCCGGTCCACATAGGACACCTCAAACTGCTTCTCAGGCTCCTGCTCCTTCGTGGCCAGCTTCAGCCCGTATCCCAGCATCGCCTCGTGCAGCCGCCGGAATTCCGCGGGCTTTACGAGCAGATCCTCGTCCACCGAGCTGCGGTGCTCCGGGTCGGGATAAAGCGACCGGCAGACGATGCCTTTCATCACGAGCGGATGCAGTCCCCTGGCGCGCAGATAACGGTAAAGCAGACAAAACTCACCCGTTTTATTCGCCTGAAAAAGGATCTCCCGCTGCACTCGCCCCGCGTATTTGGACAATGCACCCTCGCGCTCATGCCACAAAATCTCATGCGGCAAAGTATCAGACACCAAAGGCAGAACCTTATGCCTGATGCTGAGATTGAGCAGCTGGATCCACGCCTGTTCATCAGGCGTGTCGGCCCAGGATACCGTCTCACCGCGCAGCACGCAGGAAAGGGCGTCAAGTATTTGTTTTTTCGTCTGCTGAATCATGCAACCTACCTGTCAAAATCGTCTCCGCCTGATTCGATATCCACGCCGTCGGGAAGCTCAATCTCCATGGGCTCATTCAAATCATTCAAACCTTGGAATTCCTGCTGCTCTGTCGTTTCTTCCGTTGCTTCCTCGTCCTGGTCGACGGTGCTCTCCTGATCATCCTTATGGCAGCCTGCAAGGCAAAGCATAACAAAAACCAGAGCCAGCAACAGGCAAAGAATTTTTCTGAATTTCATTCAAATTCCCTCCCTTTTATTTTTCTTCGATCAAATAATTCGCATGGATCAATTGTCCGAGGAGTTCGGCAAGATCCGACGAAAGCTCCTCCGGATCCTCATTTGCGTATTCCTTCTGAAGCGCATCCGTCAGGGTCTGCAGCGTCGCGCCCTGCTCCAAAATGCGCCAGCAGAACGCCGTCGTCTCATTGATCTGCGCGGAAAACGGACAAATATCCTGAAGACTTTTCACTGCCACCAGGACATACTGTCCTGCAATGGTGGTCAGCACAACTCCAGGCCTTGTTTTGTATTGTTTCATTCGTCTGCGCTCCCCTCTGCTCTGATCGCATCCAGAGCCATTTGTGCCGATGCCGCATCGCCGCGGTTTTTCAGAAGCCATACCGGATGCCGCAGGATCCCGTCGGCCAGCGCGGCAAACATGCGGGCTGCATGCTCCGTCCTCGGACGGCCGGAAATGCCTTTGACGATCCGATGCAGCTCATTCCCGGGATTCAGCCGCAGCAGCTCGTTGTGCTCCGCCTGCTCCAGGAAGATGACGCCTCCCAGAGGCACCGGGCCCGGGTCGCCGATCCAGCATTCCTTCCCCCGCCAGGGGGTATCCCAGACGAGGATCCTGCCGTCCGATTCCATGGAAACGGCGGACATATCGCCGTTGATCATCCGGACGTCATATCCTCCGACCTGGCGCCAGCGCAGAAACTGGGTGGTCTTTCCCGTCCCGCTGGGGGCGCACAGCAGCCATGCCCGTCCGTGCCAGTCGATGGAGACGCAATGCACAATGCTCGCCCCGGTTTCCAGCAAATAATCCGCAGTCGGCCAAAGCAGCATCTTGTATTCCCGGATGGCGTCGGTTTCGGCCAGCGAATACATCTCCCTGCTCCGGATCATTTCCCTGTCCGACAGGGAAACGTCATATTCTTCGCCGGGACAGGGGCGCAGAGGCTCCGGAAAGCAGTCTGCCGCGCCCCGGTCATGCAGCGCGATGCGCACTGTGCGGCGGGCAATTTCGAGCGCAAATACTTCCTTCATAACTAAAGAATCCAATCGGAAGAATTGCGTGAAGCGGAAACCCGGCTTCACGCAATTCCTGTTCATATCATGCGTTTATCGATCTTTTCGGTCGATTCCTCCGAATCACTCCATCGGGACCATCGGGATCGGGTCAAGCTCGATCACTTCGTCGGCAGCCGGAGCCGCCGGCTCGGGAGGAAGAACCTCGTCCACGCTCTGTACGTCTTCCTGCAATTCAAAGGTGACGATCTTCTCGATATTGACCGCTTCGCCTTTTTCAAAGTTGGTGAACGATCTGGTTTCGAAATCGCCGCCGCCTCCCTGGCCGGAGCTGTCGCCTTCCCAAGATCCGCCAGACAGAAGAATTGGTTTAAAATACATTTTCATATTTATTACCTCTCTTTCGCGTTCCTTCCGCTCACTGCGGCTGTTAAGGTTCGGGCTCGGGTGCAGGTGCAGCCTCAGTCAGACGGTGATGCTCCAATACGAGGTTGCTGACGTCAGCTACTTGCACATTGCAGGCAGCGCCATTCTTGACCGTCATCCCGTTTTCAGAATGAATCTCGATCGTGAAGGTGCGCTTGCTGAGGACGACAACGTTGTCCTGGGTAATCCAGTACGGCGTGCACTCGAACTTGAGAT
>ONXW01000012.1 GCA_900321915.1 uncultured Eubacteriales bacterium | reverse complement strand
GTGATCTCCTGGCGGTTGACAAGAACCTCCGTCACGCCGGCCCGATGGGCAGTGGCCCGGACATCCGACACCAGCAGGAGGTTTTCCACAGGCTTCGGGATCTCACCGAAGCGGTCAATCAGCTCGTCCTCCATATCCATGCGGTCGTCAGGGTCTGTAAAGGAGGAAATCCTCTTGTAAATGTCCAGCTTCTGGTATTCATTCCGGATATAGTTTGTCGGGATGAAGGCATTGATATCGCAGTTTACCTCCGTCTCAAACTCCTCATCCTCCGGTTCCGCGCCCCGCAGCTCCTGCACCGCCTGGTTCAGCAGCTTGCAGTAGAGGTCGTAGCCTACCTCCTCCATGTGGCCGGACTGCCTGGCGCCCAGCACATTTCCGGCGCCCCGGATCTCCAGGTCCCGCATGGCGATGCGGATGCCGCTGCCCAGCTCCGTGAATTCCCGGATGGCCTGGAGGCGTTTCTCCGCCTCCTCCCGCAGGATTTTGTCCCTGCGGTACATCAGGAACGCGAAGGAGGTGCGGTTTGTGCGCCCCACGCGGCCGCGGATCTGGTACAGCTGGGAGAGCCCCATCCTGTCCGCGTCGTGAATGATGATGGTGTTCGCGTTTGGGATATCCAGCCCCGTCTCAATGATGGTGGTGGAAACCAGGACATCGATGTCGCCGTTCACGAAGTCCATCATGATGTTTTCCAGCTCCCGCTCCCGCATCTGGCCGTGGGCGTAGACTACCTCGGCCTCCGGCACCAGGGCCTTCAGCCTTGCCGCCATCTCGGAGATGGTATTGACCCGGTTGTACACATAGTACACCTGCCCGCCCCTCGCCAGCTCCCGGCGGATGGCCTCCCTTACAATCTCGTCGCTGTACTCCATGACATAGGTCTGGATGGGCAGCCGGTCCACCGGCGCCTCCTCCAGGACACTCATATCGCGGATGCCGGAGAGGCTCATGTGGAGCGTCCTCGGGATGGGCGTCGCCGTCAGCGTGAGGACGTCAACATTTTCCCGCATCTGCTTGATCTTTTCCTTGTGGGCCACGCCGAAGCGCTGCTCCTCGTCGATGACCAGAAGGCCCAGGTTCCTGAAGGTCACATCTTTGGAGAGCAGGCGGTGCGTCCCGATGACGACATCCAGCGTGCCTTTCCGGAGCTCTTCAATGGTCTTTTTCTGCTCCGACGGCGTGCGGAACCTGGAGAGCACGCCCACATTGACCGGAAAGTCCTTCATGCGCTGGACGAACGTCCCGTAATGCTGCTGGGCCAGGATTGTGGTCGGCACCAGGAAGGCGACCTGTTTCCCCTCCTGGACCGCCTTGAAGGCCGCCCGGAGGGCGATCTCCGTCTTTCCGAAGCCCACGTCGCCGCAGATGAGCCTGTCCATGATGCGGCCGCTCTCCATGTCGCGCTTGGTATCCTCGATGGCGGCCAGCTGGTCCTCGGTCTCCTCAAAGGGAAATGCCTCCTCAAACTCTTTCTGCCACGCCGTGTCCGGACCGTAGAGAAATCCCGCCGCCCTCTGCCGTTTGGCGTAGAGGCGCACCAGGTCCCGGGCGATCTCCCGGACCTCGCCCCGCACCCGGGTTTTGGTCTTTTTCCACTCGGTCCCGCCCAGCTTCGAGAGCTTCGGCACCTTTTCGGCGCTGCCGCTGGCGTATTTCTGGATGCGTTCCAGCCGGGTCGCGGGGATATAGAGGACCCCGTCGTCCCGGTATTCAATGCGGAGATAGTCCTTCTCGCCCTCCTCCGTCATCATTTTTTCAATTCCCCGGTAAATCCCGAGGCCGTGGCTCTCGTGCACCACGTAGTCCCCCACGGAGAGCTCGGAAAAGCTGCGGACGCCTTTGCCCTCGAAGGCTTTGGCGCGGCGCTTCTTTTTCCGCTCCGCCTTGCCGAACATATCGCTCTCGGCAATCATGACGAACCGGACCATGGGGTATTCGAACCCGCGGTGCAGCCCGCCGGAGGTCACCAGAATCTCCCCCGGCGCCGCTTCCTTCTTCCGGTCATCCGGGCAGAAGGCCGAGAGGCCGTACTCCTCCCGCAGGTCGGACGCGAGGCGGCTGGCCCTGGCGGTGGTGCCGGCGAGCAGGATCACGCGGTACTTTTCTTTTTTCCATTTCCGGAGGTCTCCCGTCAGCATGTCGAAGCTGTTCCGGTAGGAGTTCAGGTTCCGCACGGAGATGCTGTACTTTTTCTTCGGCGCAAGCCCCGGCACCCTCTGGTCCAGGGCCATCAGGAAAATGCTCCTGCTCCGCTGCAGCATCGCCATGGTTTCCTTCGCGGAGTAGAGAAATCCCGCCTGGCCGGGCAGGATGGCGCCGTTCTCCAGGCGTCCCTTCATGCTCTCCGAAAATTCCAGCTCCACGGCTTCCGCCCGCTCTTTCAGGTGCTGCGGCTCATCCAGGATAATCTGCAGCCCCTCCTCTGGGAAATAATCCAGGAAGGAGACCGTCTCCGGGGAGAAATACCGGATGAAGCTTTCCAGGCCGTGGACGGCCATGCCGGATTCCAGGCTGTCGGTGATCTCCCCCACCGTGGTTTCCAGCCGCCAGGCCTCCTCCGTCTTCATGGCGTCGCGGAGGGCTTTTACCTGTTTTTTCTGTTCCTTCGAGATATTCTTTATTCCCGCGGCGATCTCCGCCTCCTCCAGGACCATCTCGGTGGCCGGCCACACCACTGCCTCCTCCACCGTCTCCACGGAGCGCTGGCTTTCCGGGTCAAATGTCCGGATGGAATCCACCTCGTCCCCCCAGAGCTCCACCCGGAAGGGCAGCTCCTCCGTCAGGGGGAAGATGTCCAGGATGCCGCCCCGGACCGAAAACTGGCCGGTGCCGTCCACCTGGGCGGTCTTTTCGTAGCCCAGGCGGGTGAGTGTCCGGGCGGTCTCCCTGATATCCATCTCTTCACCGCTTCTGATGGTCAGGGTGTGATTCAGGAAATGCTCCGGCGGCAGGAGGTATTCCATCAGGGCGTCCACCGTGGTGATCACCACGCCGCCCCTGTCCTCCAGCAGGTGCCTGGTCACATCGATCCGCCGCCTGGTGATGAGGTTGCCGTGTATGTCAGAACTGTAGAAGAGCAGGTCTCTCGCCGGATAGATCAGTATATTCTTTTCAAAACAGCGGTAATCCTCCGCCATCTCCTTCGCCGACTGGGCATCCCCGGCGACAATCAGCGTCCAGGGGAAAACGCCGCCCAGGGAGGCGGCAAAGTGCATCTTCTGGGATCCGCTGCAGCCGTTCATCTGCAGAGGTCCCCTGCCCTTTTCCAGATCCTCCCTGAATTCCGCGTATTCCGCCAGCTCCGTAAGCGGCCTGCTAAATGTCTCCGTCATGGTTCTCCTGTTTTTCCTGCGCCTCCCCGGCGTCTTCCTTATGCCCTGTCTCCGGCGCCTTCCCGGCATCTTCCTTATGCCCTGTCTCCGGCGCCTTCTCCGCGCTCCCGTGCTTTCCGTTCTTCTCCGGGTCCTGCTTCCGCGCCTTTCCGTTGAAGCGGTTCATCGCCTTCTCGATCCCTTCGGTCAAGAGCGTCACGGCTGCCTCCGCGCCTGCGGCGTACGCCTCGTCCATCTCCTTCTGCTCTTCCGGGGTGAAATGCCCCAGCACATAGTCCGCCAGGTCCATCATGGCAGGCTTTTCCCCGGTGCCGATACGCACCCTGGGAAAGTCCTGGGTGCCCAGCCGGGCGATGATGCTCTTTATGCCGTTGTGGCCGCCGGCGCTTCCCTTCCCCCGGACCCGGATGTTTCCGGGCTCCAGGGATATGTCATCGTAGATCACGATAAAGTCCTGCGGGTCCACCTTGTAATACCCGAGAATCGGCTGGATGCTCTCCCCTGAAAGATTCATGAAGGTCTGGGGCTTGACAAGGAGCACCTTCTGCCCCTCGATGACGCCGCGCCCCACCAGGGCCTTAAACATCTTCTCATCCACGGATATCCCGTACCTGTCCGCCAGGCGGTCAATCACGCAGAAGCCGGCGTTGTGGCGCGTCCTGTCATATTTCCTCCCCGGGTTCCCGAGGCCTGCAATCACAATCATTGTTCCTTCCCCCTGAAATACGCGTATATGGAAAACGCCAGGGCTGCCGTATCATCCGCGCCCTGTGAGCGTGATACAGCAGCCCTGCCTGTATTTTACTTTGCCATCAGTATCTCCATGGCTTTCTGCAGCTGGTTGTCTTCCTCCTCTTTCATGGAAGACAGGGCGTAGTCATTGCCCCCGTCCAGCTCCACCACCACGTCGGGCTCAATCCCCTGCTCGTGGATATTCTGGCCGCTGGGCGTATAGTAACGCTCAGTGGTGATCTTCAGCGCGCTTCCGTCATCCAGCTCAAACACCGACTGGACAATGCCCTTGCCGAAGGTTTTGGTTCCCACGATCGTCGCCGCGTGGTTGTCCTTCAGGGCGCCGGTGAAAATCTCCGCGGCGCTGGCGGAATTCCCGTTCACCAGCACGACCGTCGGCAGATCTACCTTGTGGTGGTCCTCCGACTTGAAAACCCGTTCCTTGCCCTTCTTTCCCGCCATGCTGAAAATGACCTGGTCCTGGTCGAGAAGGTAATCCGTCATGGTGATGACCGTATTAACCTCTCCTCCCGGGTTGTTCCGCATATCGACAATCAGCTTCTTCATCCCCCGCTCCTGGAGAGTGTCGATGGCTGCCATGAACTGCCCCGCGCTGACCTGGTCGAACTCCGAGACGCTGATATAGCCGATATCACCGTTGATTTTCGCCTCCACGGTGTCCACGGAAACCTTCCGCCTCTCGATGGGCATATCGATATATTCCCCGCTGTCGGGGCGGTATACCGTGATGACGACCTCGGTGCCCTCCTCGCCGCGGATATGGTTCTGCACCAGCATGTCCAGATCCATGGTTGTGGCGTCCACGCCGCCCACCTCGGCAAAAATGTCGCCGGCCTTCATCCCCGCTTCCTCCGCGGGACTTCCGGAAAAGACCTTGACCGCCGTCACCAGGCCGGTATTCCGGTCCTGCTGCACCAGCACGCCTATCCCGACGTAGGAACCGGAGGTCTGTTCCTCCATCTCATCCCACTCTTCTTTGGTATAGTAGGTGGTATACACATCCCCCATGGCCGCCATATAGCCCTTGTAGATGTACTCTTCCTGGAGCTCGGGGTCCAGACGGTCATCAAAGATATAGTAATCGTCCACATACTTCCCGATGCGGTCGAGCTTTTTCTCCACCTTTTTCCAGTCTGTTTTCCCGGACACCGTATTCTCTTCCTGGCTCTGCAGCCCGGCCTCCTGCTTTCTGAGAGCAATGCTTCCCGCCGCGAACATGGCGCCGCAGATAAGGAAGGCTCCCAGCGCGCCCACCAGGACGCCCAGCCCGAAACGGCTCTTCGGGGGTTTTGCGCCGGAAGGCATGCCCCCGTACATCATGCTGCTGTTAAATTCTTCACCGTTAACCAACTCTGATTTCCTCCCTGTTTACGGGCTGACGTAATCCATCGGATTGACGTAACTTCCGTTTTTCCTCACGCCGAAATGCAGATGGGAGCCCGTGGAATATCCGGTAGATCCCACCTTTGCGATGGTCTGTCCCTTGGAGACGGTATCACCCTCCGATACCAGCAGCTTGGAACAGTGCATGTATACGGTAGACAGCCCGTTTCCGTGGCTGATAACAACGTAATTGCCGGCGGAACTGCTGTAGGACGCCGTTATCACCGTGCCGCCGTCCGCCGCCTGGATGCTGGACCCGGTGGAAGCGCCGATATCAATTCCCTGGTGGTTGCTGGACGCGCCCGCGGTCGGGGATTCCCTGTGTCCGAACCCGGAGGTGACATAATCGCTGGCCGGCAGCGGCCAGGACAGGCTTCCCGTGGCCTTGGACGAAGAGGAGGATGAGGATGATGACGAGGAGGATGTCTTCTCTGTCTCCTTCGGCGCGTCAACCGCCTTTCCCGTCGCCTGTTCCCCGGCGCTCTGCTCCCGCGCTCTCGCGGCCTCCTCGGCCTTGCGGCGGGCTTCTTCCTCAGCCCTTCTCCGGGCTTCTTCCTCAGCCCTGCGGCGGGCTTCCTCCTCCGCCTTCCGGATCTCCTCTTCCATCTGGGCGATCCTCGCATTGGTCTCCGCCAGGTCAGCCTCATAGCCGGCCTGCAGCGCAGCCTGGGTATCCAGCTGCTCATTCAGGGACTCCAGTTCCTTATTCTTCTCGTCCACCAGCATCATCACGGAATTCTGCTTCGCCTCGGTCTGGGTCTTCAGATCCTCCAGCTGGGCAAGCTCTTCCTCCAGTTTTGCCTTGGTGGCCGCAATGTCCGCCACAATTGCCTTGTATTTATCCAGCATTTCCCGGTCGTACACGGAGATCTCCTGGATATATTCCGCGCGGTTAAGGAGCTCTGACATGGATCCGGAAGAAAGGAGCATATCCAGGTAGCTGGAATCCCCCTTCTCGTACATATACTGGATGCGCAGCTTCATCGCCTCGTACTGCTCGCGCTCTGTCTGCTCCGCCTCGGCGAGGTGGGCCGTCGTCTCGTCAATCTCAGCCTGTTTGGCCTCGATATCAGCCTCCAGCTGGTCCAGCTCATCCGCCAGCTGCAGCAGCTGCATGTCCAGCTCCCGGATATAGGCCGCCGTGTTGCTTTTCAGCGTTTCGAGCTCGGCAATCTTCTGCTCCGTTTTTTTCTTTTCCGCCTCAATCACCTGGGCCTTGCTCTTCTCCTCCTCCACGTCCTGTTTCGTCGCGCCGTAAACCGGCAGCGACGCGAAAAGGATCGCAAAGAGCAGTATCACAAGACGAAGGATCCCTGTTTTCTTCATACGCATCATACCTTCAGATGCTTCCGCACAGTGAAAAAGCTGCCGATGAAACCGATTCCCACGCCCAGGGCCATCGCTACGGCCGCCATGGTCGGGAAAATCTCCTCCACCGGGAGGAAGTCCACAATACTGGAAAGAATATTAAACTTTTCCAAAAGGATCTGTACCGCCTGCCGGTACATGAAATAGCATACCGCAAGCGGGATCACCGATCCGGCAAGCCCGATCAGGATACCCTCCACCACGAAGGGAGCACGGATCATAAAATTGGTCGCGCCTATCAGGCGCATGATCCTGTTTTCATCCTTGCGGAAGGCTGCCGCCGTCGAGATGGTGTTGCTGATCAGGAATACCGAAACCGCCAGGAGAATGCCGATGATCACGGCGGAAGCCGCGCTGATCAGCTTATTGAACCGGATCAGTCCCGCCGCCGTATCCATCGAATAATTCACCTTCCGGACGGCCGGGATGGACGAAAGCCAGTCCACAAAGCCGCTCTGGGCTTCGATGCTGTTCAGGTGGACTTCAACGGAGGCCGAATTTGCCAGAGGATTGTCGTTGGCAAATCCCTGCGCCAGCTCCTCGTTGTCTTTGAAATACTCCTTCTGGAAGTTTTCCCACGCTTCATCCGCGGAAATATAGGTCACTTCCCGCACCTCGGGCCGCTGTTCTATCTGGGCCTTCACCGCGAGGATCTCTTCTTCCGTCACGCCCGCATCAAAAAATGCGGAAACAGCAACCTGCGCCTCCGCATTCCTGACGATATAGCGGACATTTGCAATAACAGCAAAAAAAAGGCAGAAAAGAAAGATGCAGGCGGAGATGCTGGCCGTGGAAACCAGCGAAATCCAGAACTTCCTGCCGATATTCTTAATTCCCTGCCTGATACAGTACAGTAATGTTCCCATCCGTCTACTTCCTTAATGCCATACGTCGTTCAGGTCTGCCGCGTCCTGGGCTACAACGCCGCGGTCCAGGACAATGACTCTCTTCTTCATGTCCCGCACAATCTCATGGCTGTGCGTCACTACAATCACCGTCGTCCCCATGCGGTTGATATCCTCCAGGAGATGCATGATCTCCATGGAATTCCTGGAATCCAGGTTTCCTGTCGGCTCGTCCGCCAGAAGGATCTCCGGCTTGTTGATCAGCGCCCTCGCGATGGCGACGCGCTGCTGTTCACCGCCCGAAAGCTCAGAGGGAAGGGCTTTGTACTTGGAAGAGAGCCCCACCATCTGGAGCATCCGCGGGACATTTTCCCGGATGGTCCTGGTGGGCACGCCGATCACCCGCTGGGCGAACGCCACATTCTCATAGACGTTCCGGTCCTTGAGCAGGCGGAAATCCTGGAACACAACGCCCAGCCTCCTGCGGTACTTCGGCACATTCCTCCGGCTCATCTTCTGGAGATTGTCATCCCCCACGAGGATATAGCCCGACGAGGGCTCCGTTTCCTTGAGCAGAAGGCGGATCAGGGTCGACTTTCCCGAGCCGCTCCGTCCCATGATAAACACAAACTCACCGTCGTGGATGGTGATGTTGATATCCTTCAGCGCCCTGGAGCCCTGTTTATAAACCATGTTTACGTTCTCTAGCCTGATCATCAGTAATCCAGATTCTCCATATATTTCATGTACTTCACAACCATCAGCGCAATCTTGAAGGTAATGGCATCCTCAAAAACCCTCAGGTCCAGGCCTGTCGTCTTCTGCAGCTTGTCCAGCCGGTACACCAGGGTATTCCGGTGGATATAGAGCTGCCTCGAGGTCTCGGAAACATTCAGGCTGTTCTCGAAAAACTTGTTGATGGTTGTCAGTGTCTCTTCGTCAAACTCATCCGGCGATTTGCCGTCAAAGATCTCCCGGATGAACATCCGGCAGAGCGGCATGGGCAGCTGGTAGATAAGCCGGCCGATCCCGAGGCGGCTGTAGGCCACCACGTTCTTTTCCCCGTAGAAGATCTTGCCTACATCCAGGGCCATCTTCGCTTCTTTGTAGGAGCGGGACACATCCTTGATCTCGCCCACCACAGTGCCGAAGGCGACATTTGCCTTCGCGCCGGACTCCGGGCTCAGCATGTCCACGATCGTCTGGGCGACGCTCTCCAGGTCGTCGTTGTCCTCATCCTGCCGCACTTCCCGCACCAGGATGATATTCTTCTCATCCACCGCCGTGATGAAATCCTGCGTCTTTGCGGTGAAAAAGTTGCGGACTGTCTCCAGGGCGTTCATGTCATGCTCCTGATGGGGCTCAATAATAAACACCACGCGCCGGACACTCGTCTCGATATGCAGCTTTTTGGCGCGGTTGTATATATCCACCAGCAGGAGGTTGTCCAGAAGGAGGTTTTTGATGAAGTTGTCCCTGTCAAACCGCTCCTTGTAAGCCACCAGGAGGTTCTGGAACTGGAACACCGCCATCTTGCCGATCATGTACATATCATCCTTCTCGCCGCGAACGAGGAGGATATACTCCAGCTGCTGCTCGTCAAACACCTTGAAGAACTGGTATCCCTGCACAATCTGGCTGTCCGCCTCCGAATCCACAAAGGCGAGAATGGCCTTCTCATATTCTTCAGTGCCGCTGAAGGTCGACGCAAGCGTTTTTCCTTCCGTATCGCAAATGCAGAAATCAGCCCGGCTGATCTCCTTTAAACCGTCAAGATTGGACTGAAGTATCTGATTAGAAATCATTGTTATCTCCTGTTCCCCTTATGATTCTTTCCGGCGTATACACGTCTCCGTGATCTCGATGCGGCCGTCCTTCAGGAGCCGGCCGACTGCCCTCTTAAAAGCATTCTTGCTGAGATTGAACTCCCGGCGGATGACTTCCGGGCTCACCCTGTCGTTGAACGGCAGGACCCCGGCGTACTCGTCAATCACCGACAGCACCATCTCCGCGTCCTTGTCCATCTGCATCCAGGCCTTTTCCCGCGGCGACAGGTCGAGCTTTCCGTCCTCCCGCACCCGCATGACGCGGGCCCGTACGGTATCCCCCGGCGTGAATGTCTCATAGACCTCAGACTTCGGGATCAGTCCGAAATAGCGGTCGTCCACCGCCACAAACACGCCCATGTTCTCGTTGACCTCGTATACCCGTCCCTCAACCCGGTCTTCCTTTTTATAGGGAGAATCCGCCGAGAGATAAGGATATACCTTCATGGTAGCCGCCAGGCGGCCGCTCTTGTCCACATACAGCGCAACCAGGCACTCCTCCCCGATGCGGACCGGGTGGTTCTGCTCCTTGAACGGAAGCAGGAGTTCCTTCTCCAGCCCCATGTCGAGGAACGCCCCGATGCGGGTCACATCGGAAACCGTAAGGATGGCTGTCTCTCCCCTGCGGATCTTCGGGGTATTCGTGGTAGCGATCAGGCGGTCCCTGGAATCCCGGTAAATGAATACATTCAGCAGATCCCCGACGCCGGCATCCTCCGGCACCTGTTTTGCCGGCAGGAGGACGGACTCCTCCGCATCCGCGGACTCCGCGAGAAATACGCCGAAATCCTTCACCCGCACTATTTCAAGTTCCTGCTGTTCTCCAAGTCGAATCATGGTGTACCTTCCGTTTCTCAAGTCTAATGCCCCGTGAGCATTATATTTGCAAATACTTCTCCCGTGTCACTCCTGAGTGACACGATATAGCCGTCGCAGGTCCGGGCTGCCCTGGGGAATATCACATCCCCCAGCACCGCGGCCCTGCGGTACTCCGCGCAGATGCGGAAAATCCGGAACTCCTCCGGCAGGCATTCCCTCGCCATCTCCACATACTGCGCATTGTTGACATGGTGGTTGGTATCGAGGTGATGCAGCATCACCGTCACCGGGTCCATATCCTCCCCCAGATCCGGCACCCGGATCTTCCGGGGGCTCTCCGGCATATCCAGCCGTTCGCCCATCGGGCCGTAGGGAAGGGTCTCCTCCTCCGGGGCCTTTTCCGGCGCCCCGGTATCGGTATTGACAAAAAACCATACAGACTCCGCCCGCACCAGGTAATTCCCCTGCTCGTCCGAGATCGTAAAATTACGGTACCCGAAAACACCCCGGAAGCGGAACGGCCAGGTAGAAATCCGGATCCGTTCCCCCAGCACCGGCATGCGGTCAATCACAATATTCCAGGAATACAAAAACCAGGCGCGGTGGATGCCGGAGAGATACCGGACACCGACGCCGGCGTCCTCCGACTGGAACCCGGAGCAGTCCTGGAGATAATTCATCATCGCCCGGACTGACAGCGCCCCGTCCTCTTCGGTCTCGCTGAATCGAACCCGGCTGTCAAAACTGTACATAGGCGGCAGTTCCTTTTCTATTGCATTTGTGACAAAACATTAAACAACATTATAGCCGTTTTTATACACGTTGTCTATGAACGAATTGTAAAATTTGTCAAAATGTCCAAAATCAGGTTTTTTCGCGGTCGAGGCAGCCCTACAGCCTCCTTACAAATGAGTAAATAAGCAGGAACAGGAGGATCGGCCCGGCATACCGGATGAGCAGCGCGAAAATACCGCCCATCAGCGCGAAAATAAGTACGAGCACCAGGACAAAAACGGCCATGACGCCCGCGCGCACATACCATTTGCTGAAATCGATATAGTGAATCTCCGGCTCCCCGGCGCCTGCCTGTCCACCATAGCGCTCCGGGCCCCGGCTCTCCGCGCCGCTGTAAGAGTCTCTTCCCGTGGACTGTTCCGCCTGGGTGTAATCATGGCGGTACCCGCCGTCCCTGCCGCCGTTATCAGACGGATCGCTGTCATATCCCTCCGGGGAGGCGTCTACGCCGGCTTCGACGCTCTGGAGAATCGTCCTGGCGATGAGCCTGGCTTCCCCCAGCTCCTCCAGGATTTCCTCGTCGCTTCGTCCCGCGGCTTTCTGCTCATCAAAATAATTATTGTAATAACGCAGGTTGTCCTGGACCGCGGAGGGGGAAATCTCCCCCTCCAGCGACTCCCGGAGATCCTGCATGAATTCCTGTCTGTCCACTTGCGCTCCTTATTTCATCTTCTCACTCAGGGCACCGCTCCGGTACACCTCGATCAGTTCCTTAAGGTCACTGATCTGCTGTTCCAGCTCGCGTCCCTCATCGGTATCCGCAACCATGACACGCTGCACCTTCTCCTCGGTGATTGTCACCTCAGGTGTGGACCATCCCTGATCATGCAGCGGCTTGTGCTTTGCCAGGGCCATATGGTGGGAATTGTATATCAGCGCGTAACCGGCATATTTCAGGTCCCTGCGGTGGGCCCTTGTCAGCCCGCCGTCGATGACATAGAGCATGCCGCCCGCGCGGATCGGGAGTTTCCCTTCCGTCGGATCCTCCAGCATATGCCCGTTGATGATGTGGCGGCTGTCCCCCTCCACCTCAAATTCATCCAGGATCTTCCGGCAGATATCTTCCCGTTCGCTCAGCTTGTAATACGGGTTGCGCACAACAGTCGTCTTCTTTCTGTCATCCACAAAACTGCATTCGAACGTCGTGATCCTGTCGCGGCCGAACAGAGGGGACTTCGGCCCGCAGGAGAGATACCACATCAGGTCGGTCATGACCCTCTTTTCCGGGGTGTCCTCTTCCAGGTAGTAAGCGCTGAGCACCTTCTGCTCTATCAGGTCCATGAGCTTCTTTCCGGAAGCCGGCTCACCGGCGAAATCGACAGTCTCAAAGCTTCCGTCCTCCAGCATCGGGATGCATCCGTGATACATCAGGTTTCCGTTGCAGGACTTATACATGCTGCCGTTGGTGTATAAGAATTCCACCTGCTTCCGGAGTCTCACGCTGTGGGTAAAGGACATCTGCAGCGTGCGGAGAAGCGATTCCTCCTCCGGGGTCAGGCGCAGCGGATCCGCCGGGTCTACCGTCGGGAAATTCTTATCCTGGAGCTTTCTCCGCTTCCCGTCCAGCATGATGGTACCGTTCGCATAGTCAATCTGTTCCAGGAAAATGCGGTGCTCCATATGGTATTCCGGATGGCGCTTTATGGTCTGCCCCTCCAGCTTGAACTGCATGATGGCGACAGCCTTATGCATCTTGGCTGCCAGCACCGGATCCACGGTGTCATAGATGTTCTGGGACAGCTCATGGGGCATGAAACGCCTGCACGGATCCTTTGCGTAAACGCTGGACGCGAACATGGAGAGCGGTCGGAGGTTGATGCCGTACCCGTCCTCGAGCTGGTCGAACCCGTTGTAGCTGATGGCAATCCGGAGCACATTGCAGATGCAGGCCCGGCTTCCCGCAGCCGCTCCCATCCAGGTGATATCATGGTTTCCCCACTGGATGTCCACATTGCGGCAGTCCATCAGCTCATCCATAACCCGGTCCGCCCGCGGGCCGCGGTCAAAAATATCCCCGATGATATGCAGGTTGTCTATCGTCACGTCCCGGATCAGGTTGCACAGGTCCGGGATAAACATGTCAGAAACGCCGGTCTCGATGATGGTCGCCACAATCTCATCGAAATACTTCTGCTTGTCGGGATCCGAATAATCCACCGAGAGCAGTTCTTCGATGATCTGTGCAAAATCCTTCGGGATCTTTTCGCGCACCTTCACTCTGGAATACTTGCTGGAAATCTCGCGGCAGATGGTGATCAGCCGGAAAATGGCGATCTTCTGCCAGTCCTCCGTGTATTCCCCTTCCCGCTTCAGGCGGCGTATCGTGTTGTTCGGGTAATAGATCAGGCCGGCCAGGGCTTCCTCATCCACATCCGCTATATAGTGGCCGAAGGTTTCGCGGATCTTCTCCCGGATAATACCGGAAGAGCTTCTGACAAGATAGGAGAAGGCCGCGTCCTCCCCGTGCAGGTCGCTGAAAAAATATTCTGTCCCCTTCGGCAGGCTGCAGGCAGCCTTCAGGTCCATAATCTCACGCGCCGCGTCGCGGAGCGTCGGATAGTCTTTCGACAGCAGTTTCAGGTATTCCAGATCTCTCATGGCAGCTCCCTTCCGTAACGGGTACCGGAACATATCCTTGTCCCGGCTGTCAAAGCCTGTGAATAAACAGGCCGCTTCTCAGCTTCGGCTCAAACCAGGTCGATTTCGGCGGCATAAGCAGTCCCTCATCCGCCACGGCGAGCAGTTCCTCCATCGATGTGGGATACATGGAAAATGCGGCCGCCGCGCCGCCATTCACCTGGCGGACCAGCTCCTCTGTCCCGTAGATCCCGCCGACATAGCGGATACGCCTGTCCCTGCGGGAATCCCGGATCCCTAAAAGCGGTGCCAGCACATAATCCTGCAGGGTTTCCACATCCAGGATCTTGACCGGGTTCCGGCTCACATACTCCGGCCGCAGCCGGAAGGTGTACCAGGTATCTCCCAGAAGCAGGCAGAAATCCCCCTTGTCTGCAGGATTCCGCCCGTCCCCCGGCTCGTCGGGCTTTCCGCGCATCTCCTCCGCCGGCTTCTCGCCGACCAGGAAATAATGCTTCTGGATGCCGTTCAGGAGAGTCTCCTCATTCTGGCTCCCGAGATCGGTCACCACACGGTTATACGGAAAAATCCGAAGCTCCTCCTCCGGGAAAATTACGGAGAGGAACCAGTTGAATTCCTCCTCCCCCGTATAGTCCGGGTGTTCCTTCCTCCGCATAAGGGATACCTTCACCGCGGAAGCCGCCCTGTGGTGGCCGTCCGCGATATATGTCCGCTCCACGCCGGCAAATCCCGCGGTGATGCGCGCAGTCTGCTCTTCGCCGTCAACCCGGAATACACGGTGGCGGACGCCGTCTGAGGAGACAAAGTCGTACAGCGGCTTCTCCCTCCTGATCTCCTCCGTGATTTCTTCCAGGTCCTTCTTTCCCCGGTAGGCAAGGAAAATGGGCCCTGTCTGCATGTTGGTCACATCAACATGGCGGATACGGTCCAGTTCTTTCTCTTCCCGGGTATTTTCATGGCGCCGGATGGTCCCGTCAAGGTAATCATCGACGGAAGACAGGGCCACAATCCCTGTCTGTGTATGCCCCATACCGGTCAGCTCATATAAATAATAACACGGTTTTTCCTCCGTGATAAGTACCCCTTCCCGGCAAAATCGCGCGATCTCATCCCGGGCGGTTTCATACACCGCGGGACAGTAGGGGTCCGTACCTTCCGGCAGCAGCGTCTCCGCCCTGTCAATGCGCAGAAAGGACAGAGGTTCCCGCAGGACCTCCGTCTTTGCCTCTGAAAAACTGTATACATCATAGGGAAGCGCCGCCACGCGGGCCGCCGTTTCTACCGTCGGCCGCAGGCTGCGGAACGGTCTGATTGCTGCCATAATATCCTCCTGTTTCTGATGACGACAACAGCAGGGCAGCCGCAGAAACTGTTCTGCGGCTGTCCTGCTGTATTGTCCGGATAAGCTTTTATTTGATGACGCGCACCCTGCATACGCCATGGATGGCACGCACGCGCTGCAGCAGCACATCCGGCGCTTCATTATCCAGGTCAAGCATCGTGTAGGCAAATTTCCCCTTGCTCTTGTTGGTCATGTTGGCAATGTTGATGCCGGCCGCCGAGAAGATAAAGGAGACCTGGCTGATGATATTCGGCACATTCTCGTTCAGGATGGCGATTCTCGACGCGGTCTCGCAGACGCCCATGTCACAGTTCGGGAAGTTGACGGAATTCAGGATATTGCCGTTCTCCAGGTAGTCCACCATCTCGCGGACCGCCGCCATCGCGCAGTTGTCTTCCGCCTCCTCGGTGGAAGCGCCCAGGTGCGGCGTCGCGATGACATTCTTCATGTGCATGACTTTCTCATTCGGAAAATCCGTGACATAGCGCTTTACCCTGCCGCTCTCCAGCGCCTGCGCCATATCGTCGTCATTGACCAGAAGGTCCCTTGCCATGTTGATGATGACGACGCCGTCTTTCATCTCATCCAGGGCCGTTCTATCAATCATTCCCTTTGTGGAATCCATCGCAGGCACGTGGATCGTAATGTAGTCGCACTCTTTGTAGATGGTGTTCACATCATTGATATGCTTTACATCCCGCGCCAGGTTCCATGCGGAATTGACGGAGATGAACGGGTCGTAGCCGTAAACCTCCATCCCGAGGGAGGAAGCCGCGTTCGCTACCTCGGCGCCGATGGCGCCCAGGCCGATAACGCCCAGCTTCTTGCCGATAATCTCATGTCCGGCAAAGGCCTTCTTGGCTTTTTCCATATCCTTGCCGATGGCAGGATCTTCCCTGTTGTCCAGGCACCACTGCATGCCGCCCGGAATGTCCCTGGCCGCCAGCAGGATTCCCGCAATCACCATCTCCTTCACGGCGTTCGCGTTGGCCCCGGGCGTGTTGAACACAACGATACCCTCCTGGGCGCAGCGCTCCAGCGGGATATTGTTCACGCCGGCACCGGCCCTGGCGATGCACCGGAGGCTTCTGGAAAACTTCATATCATGCAGGGAAGCGCTGCGGACCAGAATGGCGTCCGCGTCCACTTCTTTCTCACTCACTTCATATCCCTCCGGGAGGAGCGCAAGCCCCTTGGGAGAGATGGCATTCATACATACTACTCTGCGCATGACGCAACTTCCTCTTTTCCTTATTACTCAAATGGCGGCCCTTACTGGTTTTCCGCCTCAAACTTCTCCATAAATTCCACAAGCTTCTTCACGCCCTCAAGCGGCATGGCGTTGTAAAGGCTGGCGCGCATGCCTCCCACGGTCCGGTGTCCCTTCAGGTTCACAAAGCCCGCGGCTTTCGCCTCGGCGACAAACTTCGCATCCAGGTCCTTGTTCCCTGTGACGAACGGAACGTTCATGAGGGAGCGGTCCTTCTTCTCGACGGTTCCGCGGAACATTTTGCTCCTGTCAAGGAAATCGTAGAGGACAGCTGCCTTCTCCTCGTTGCGCTTCTTCATGGCCTCGAGGCCGCCCTGGGCTTTGAGCCACTTGAATACCTTGCCGCAGATGTAGATGCTGTAGGTCGGCGGGGTATTGTGGAGGGATCCGCTGTCGGAATAGGTCTTATAGCGCAGCATGGTCGGGGTTCCCGGAAGCACGTCATCCCTGATCAGGTCCTCACGGACGATGGCGATGGCCAGGCCAGCCGGGCCCACGTTCTTCTGGACGCCGCCCCAGAGAATGCCGAACTTGCTGACATCGAGCGGCTCGGAAAGGAAGCAGGAGGAAATATCCGCTACCAGGTCCTTTCCCTTGGTGTTGGGCAGCTCGTGGAACACTGTCCCGTAGATGGTGTTGTTCATGCAGATATATACGTAATCGGCGTCCTCATCGATCGGGAGGTCGGAACAGTCCGGAATGTAGGAGAAGGTTTTGTCCTCGCTGGACGCTACGGCGTTCGCCCTGCCGAACATCTGGGCTTCCTTCCAGGCTTTTTTCGCCCACTGGCCCGTGATGATGTAATCGCCGACCCGGTTCTTCATAAGGTTCATCGGGACCATCGCAAACTGCACATGGCCGCCGCCCTGGATAAACAGGACTTTGTAATTATCCGGGATATTCATCAGCTCCCGGAGGTCTTTTTCCGCTTCATCGATGATGTCCTGGAAGTCCTGGGAGCGATGACTCATCTCCATGACGGACTGCCCGCTGTTTTTATACTCCATCATCTCGGCTGCCGCTTCTCTCAGCACCTCTTCCGGCATTACGGCCGGGCCTGCGGAAAAATTATATACTCTGCTCATAGCCAGTCTCCTTCAAGATATAGAAATTTTGTTATCCATTATAACAGTTATTTGCCGAAATTCAATTCCTAATCCAGATTGATTTATATATAATTGTTATTAAATTATCAAAAAAGCGGGCTGCCGCGTTTACGGCAGCCCTGGCTTTATCTCCGGATTCTTTCACATATCAGGTCTCCCATCTTCACGGTCCCGACCTGCGTGCATCCCTCTGACATAATATCGACGGTGCGGTATCCTTCCGTCAGCACCTCCTGAACCGCCCTGCGGACAGCCACCGCTTCCCGGTCAAGGTCGAAGGTGTAGCTCAGCATCATGGCGGCTGACAGGATGGTCGCGATGGGATTCGCGATGTCCTGCCCCGCAATGTCCGGCGCCGAGCCGTGGCTCGGCTCGTAGAGGCCGAATCTCGTCTCATTGAGGCTCGCGGAGGACAGCATTCCGATAGACCCGGTAATCATGCTCGCCTCGTCGGACAGGATATCCCCGAACATGTTCTCGGTCAGGATGACGTCAAACTGTCCCGGGTTCATTACCAGCTGCATGGCGCAGTTGTCCACCAGCATATGCTCCAGGGTTACCTCCGGGTAATCCTTCGCCACTTCCTCCACGACCTTCCTCCACAGCCTGGAGGAATCCAGGACATTGGCCTTGTCCACGCTGGTGACCTTCTTCTGCCGTTTCATCGCGATATCGAAGGCCTTCACCGCGATGCGCCGTATCTCATTCTCTGTATAGGTGAGGGTGTCAACCGCCGTGAGAACGCCGTCCACGTCCTTTGTATAACGGTCTCCGAAATACAGGCCGCCGGTCAGCTCCCGCACGATAATCATGTCAAATCCGTCCCCGATGATCTCCGGCTTCAGCGGGCAGGCGCCTGCAAGCTCGCCGTAGAGGTAGGCAGGGCGGAGATTGGCAAACAGCCCCAGTCCCTTGCGGATGGCCAGAAGCCCCGCCTCCGGGCGGAGATTCGGCGCCACATCATACCAGCGGGAATTCCCGACTTTCCCCCCGACCGCGCCCAGAAGCACGGCGTCGCTTTTCTTTGCCGTCTCCAGGGCTTCCTCCGTCAGCGGCACCCCGTATCTGTCAATGGAGCATCCCCCCATCAGGATCTCCGTATAGGAAAACGCATGTCCGAACTCCTCTCCCACGCGGTCCAGGACCCTGCAGGCTTCGCGCACGATTTCCGGCCCAATCCCGTCTCCGGGAATAGTCACAATATTACAGTTCATCTCCTGATCTCCTTTGCGTAAAAATGACAGGATGCAGTTAAGCTTCTCTGTGTCTTTCATCTTACTAATTATGCCCGTATTTTGCAACAGGTAATGGCTCAGATTATGAAAAAGTATGTGTTTCATAATTTGAATTTATATCTATGTGCAGAAAAAAGGCTGCCGCGCTTGCGCGCAGCAGCCTCCGAAACTTCTCTGCTCTCCGTATCCCTGTCCGTAAAGCGCCTTATTCCGGCTTCTCCACCTGGACAATGGCTTCCTTCCGCATCGGGATCCGGCAGTTCTTGTTGCTTCCGAATTCCACGATGACGGTGTCATCGGTCATATCGATGATGACGCCGTAGAAACCGCTGGATGTCAGGATGCTGTCTCCGACAGCGACGCTTGCCAGGAGTTCGTCATGGGCTTTCTTCTCTTTTCTCTGCGGGCGGATCGCCATGAAATACATGAGTCCTACGATAAAGACAAGATATAAAATCGTCATTGTTCCATTCATACTGGTTCCTCCATTCCCGAGAGCTTCTCCCTTTTATAGGCCTGGTATCTTCCCTGCTCTATGGCCTCCCGGATTTCTTCCATCATTTTATTATAAAAATACAGATTATGCAATACGCACAGCCGCATTCCCAGCATCTCCTTCGCCTTGAAGAGATGGTGGATATAGGCCCTGGAATAGGACCTGCAGGCCGGGCATCCGCACCCTTCCTCAATGGGGCGCATGTCCTTTGCGTACTTTGAATTCATCAGGTTCAGCTTCCCGTGGTTTGTGTACACATGGCTGTGGCGCCCGTTTCTCGACGGATAGACACAGTCAAAGAAGTCCACGCCCCGGTCCACTGCCTCCAGGATGTTGGCCGGCGTCCCGACCCCCATCAGGTAGGTCGGCTTGTTCAGCGGAAGGTGCGGGACCACCTCGTCGAGCACATGGTACATCTGCTCGTGGGTCTCCCCGACGGCAAGGCCCCCGACGGCGTAGCCGTCCAGATCCATCGCCGCTATCTCCTCCGCGTGCCGGATACGGATATCATCATAGACAGCCCCCTGGTTGATGCCGAACAGGAGCTGTTCCCTGTTGATGGTTTCCGGCAGCCCGTTCAGCCGCTCCATCTCCTTTTTGCACCGCACAAGCCACCGGGTGGTCCGGTCCACGGACCGCTCCACGTAATCCCGCTCCGCGAGGGCCGGGGGGCACTCATCGAATGCCATGGCTATGGTGGACGCCAGATGGGACTGTATCTGCATGCTCTCCTCCGGCCCCATGAAGATCCGGTGACCGTCGATGTGGGACTGGAAGGTGACGCCCTCCTCCTTTATCTTCCGGAGGCCCGCCAGGGAAAACACCTGGAAGCCGCCGGAATCGGTGAGGATCGGCCGATCCCAGTTCGTAAACCGGTGAAGGCCGCCCAGCTCATGAATGAGCGGGTCTCCCGTCCGCACGTGCAGATGATAGGTATTGCACAGCATCACCTGTGTGCCGAGCCCCCGCAGGTCGTCCGTGGAAACGGCGCCTTTGATGACGGCCACGGTCCCGACGTTCATGAATACCGGCGTCTCGATGGTCCCGTGTACTGTCTTCATCCTGGCCCGCTTCGCCCGGCCGTCCCTGCAAAGGATTTCATATGTCATATTATTCTGCCTTCTCTGCCGCTTCCGCTGCAGCTTCCACAGTTTCCGCCGCCGCTTCCGCAGCTGTCTCCACAGCCTCTTCCGCCGCAGTTTCCGCCGCTGCTTCCACAGCCTCTTCCGCCGCGTTCACGGCCTCTTCAGCCGCTTCCTCAGCCGCCTCTGCGGCTTCCTGCGCCTGTCCGAGGTTTGCCCGGAGCGCCGCCTTTCTGGCCGCTTCAGCTTCCGCCTTTTCGCGCTCGCGGTTTGCAGCCGCTTCCGCGTCTTTCTGCGCTTTCAGGGCTTTGCCCTTCTCCAGGGCCGCCTGTGACTGCGCTGCCTTCTCCGCGGCAGACTTCTTTGCCTGTCTCTTCTTGCTGGCGGTGATTGGGCCTGCCTGCACTGCGCCGGAGGCCTCTGCCTTTGCTTCCTCCGCGAACTCCTTAATGGTGTTGTCCTGACGGCCCTTATTGAACATATACCAGAGAGAACCGGTCAGGCATACGGAGGAATAGGTACCGCAGACGATACCCACCATCAGCGGGAGGGCAAACTCCCGGATGGAGGACACGCCCAGAAGGAACAGCACGAACACCATGATGAACGTGGTGAGGGAGGTGTTGATACTTCTGGAAAGCGTCTGTGTGATACTGTGATCCACAGTCCACTCCACCGTCTGTCCCGGCTTCCGGAGCTTCAGGTTCTCACGGATACGGTCAAAGATAACGATGGTGGCATTGATGGAATAACCGACAATTGTCAGCATGCAGGCGATAAAGGTGTTGCCCACCGACCAGCGGAACACCGCGTAAAAGGTCAGGGTGACAAGCACGTCATGGACCAGCGCCAGGACGGCGCTGCCCGCGAAGGTGATATTCTTGAACCGCAGCCAGATGTACAGCAGCATGCAGATGGTGGCGATAATGGTCGCCACGATGGCATCCTGCTTCATCTCCTTGCTGACCGCGCCGGAGATGCTCTCCGCGGTGATCTTGCCCTCATCGACGCCGAACTTCTCCACCAGGGAGGAATCCAGCTGTTTGCGCTCTTCCACGCTGAGCGCCCTTGTCTTGATGATAACCTCATTGGTGCCGGCAACCTTCTGGGTCTGGACGTCGGCATCCCCGGTCACCTCTTCAACAACCGGGACAACCTCTGCGGAAATCTGCTCCAGGGTCATATCTTCATTGAAGGTAACATTGGTGGAGGTACCGCCCTTGAACTCCATGCTGTAGTTCAGGATATCCTTCCCGCCGGAAGCGTTCATGCCCATAGCCGCGAAGCCCGCGACAATCAGCGCGCAGGAGAGCGCCAGGAAAATACGGCGGTGCTTCAGGATCTTTCTCGGCTCGCGGTCTTTCTTCACGCCGTAGTACTTTTTGTCCTCGAACCCGATGCCGTACAGGCAGTACAGAATACCGCGGGTGATCAGCAGGGCTGTCACCATGGACAGCACGATACCGAGCGCCAGGGTCGCAGCAAAGCCCTTGACCGAACCGGAGCCTCTCCAGAACAGCACAGCCGCCGCGATGATGGTGGTGATGTTACCGTCCACGATGGCGGAAAGAGCCTTCGCGAAACCGGTCTTGATGGCGGAATGGACTGTCTTGCCCAGGCCGATCTCCTCACGGATTCGGGTGAAAATGATACAGTTCGCATCCACGGCCATACCGATGGAAAGAATGATACCTGCGATACCCGGGAGGGTCAGCGTGATTGCCTCATTGAATGCCGCCAGAAGAAGGATGATCAGGCCGACATAGAGAGACAGCGCGATCGCTGCCGCCACACCGGAAATCCAGTAGAAACCAATCATGAAGACGCATACCAGGGCAAAACCGATAAGTCCGGCCCTGAGGCTGGTGGAGATAGCTTCCTGTCCGAGCTTTGCACCGACCACGTTGGAACGGAGCTCTTCCAGCTCCAGGGAAAGGGAACCGATACGGATGGTGGCCGCCAGGTTGTTGGCCTCATCGTAGTCCGCCATGCCATCGATACGGCACTGTCCGCCGGTGATGGGCTCACGGACCGTCGGGGCGGAGACGATGCCGCCGTCATACACGATGTAGATCGGCTTGCCCACGCCTGCGGTGGTCGCGTCAGCGAATGCCTTGGTGCCCTCCTCGTCAAAGGTCAGGGAAACAATATATTCATCTGAACCGCTGGATTTGTCGATACCGGGCTGCGCGCTGGTAACCTGCGTTCCGTCCAGGACCGGCTTGCCCTCGGAATCCAGGAATACCAGGGAACCGGGCTTGCCCAGCTCCTCCAGGATCGTGTTGGCATCCGAAACGCCCGGAATATCAATATTGATACGGTCGCTGCCTTCCTGGTAAACCTCAGCCTCCGTGCTGTAGTTCTGCACTCTCTGCTGCAGCTTGTAGATGGTATCGGCCATATCCTCGGCGGAGGGGGCGCCCCCCTTTGCCTGATAGGTAATGCTGACACCGCCCGCAAGATCCAGGCCCAGCTTAATCTGGTTCATGGACGTATAGGCAAACCATCCGAAAAGGATAGCTGCGGCGATCGCCACGACCAGACCGATGAAACTCTTTGTCTTGTTGGTCTTCATGGTATTTGTCTTTGTCTCCTTACTATAGAATAAATGAATTTATGAGCATCCGCCCCGGCCCGCCCAGGCGGGTGCGGGACAGCTACATCCCTCTTAAACGCGGGAAACCGCCGTCAGCTCCGCGGCGCGTACCCGTCATTCTCAGCCATATCACCCAGCGCCGCCTTGATCATGATGGCGCACTCGATACGCTTTTTCTGCATGGCACACCCGATGTCATAGGCGTCGGTGATGGTGCCGTGGAAATTCCAGGAATTTGCCGCGCAGCCGCCGCTGCAGTAAAACCTCGCCCAGCAGTCCCGGCATTTTTCCTTGGCGTAAACATTGCACAGCTTGAACTCATCCCGGACTTCCGTATTGACGATGCCCTCGTCCACACTGCCCAGCCTGAATTCAGGCAGCCCCGCAAACTGGTGGCAGGGGTAAATGTCGCCGTTCGGGGTGACGGAAAGGTACTCCGTCCCGGAACCGCATCCCGCAAGGCGCTTCGCGACGCAGGGCCCCTGGCTTAAATCCAGCATGAAATGGAAGAAGGTAAATCCCCTTCCCTCCTGTTTCCTCCTGACATATTCCTTCGCCAGCAGGTCATACTGCTCCAGGATCGCCGGCAGGTCCTCCTCCCGGATGGAGTAGGGCGCCTCGTTCGGGGCCACCACCGGTTCCATGGAAAGCTTCGTGAAACCCAGGTCCGCGTAATGCAGCACATCCGCGGCAAAATCAGTGTTGTACCGGGTAAAGGTCCCGCGGACGAAATAATCCCTGTCGCCGCGCCGTTCCATGAAGTGCTTAAACTTCGGAACAATGACGTCGTAGCTCCCTTTCCCGTTTCTTGTGGGCCGCATGCGGTCATTGACCTCTTTCCTGCCGTCCAGGCTGAGGACCACATTCCCCATCTCCCGGTTGCAGAAATCAATGATCTCATCGTTGAGGAGCACGCCGTTGGTAGTGACGGTAAAGCGGAACCGCTTGTCCTTCTTCTTTTCCAGGGATCGGCCGTAAGCTACCAGCTCTTTCACCACATCCCAGTTCATCAGCGGTTCCCCGCCGAAGAAATCCACTTCCAGGTTCCGGCGGTTCCCGGAACCGTCCGCCAGGAAATCCAGGGCTTTCTTTCCGGTTTCCAGGCTCATCAGGCCTCTCTCTCCGTGATACTCCCCTTCCCCGGCAAAACAATAGCGGCAGGCCAGGTTGCAGTCATGGGCCACATGGAGGCAGAGCGCCTTCACCACGGTTTTCCGCCGCTTGAAGTCCATGACAAATCTCTGGTATACATCCGCCGCAAACAGTTCTCCGCGATCGATGAGTTCCTGCGCGTCATCCAGGCAGTCCCGGATCTCTTCCTCCGGAAACTGCCCTGCCAGGGCGCGCACGGTTTCCTCCCGGAGCTCCGGGGTCAGCTTTTCCGGCTTCTCCATGTCCGGGACGCGGCCTGCAAGATATTCAACCACACCGTACATCTGGGCATCCACGGAGTGCACTGCACCGCTGTTGACGTCCAGGACGATGTAATATCCATTATTTATATACTGGTGAATCAAAACTGCTCCTTCTGAGTACGCACAACAAGCAGACAAGTGGATGCGTGCGGCATCGTCTTGTCTGCTTCCTGTAAATATGACCTATCTTTTCCGGCAGTGCGGAGGTGTTATCTCTTTTCGTTCTCGCAGGTCTGGTTTCCGACAGTGCAGCTTGTCTTGCATGCGGACTGGCAGGAAGTCTGGCACTCACCGCATCCGCCTTTTGCCATGCTGGTCTTCAGTGTGCTTGTTGTAAGGGTCTTAACATGCTTCATAAGAGTGTCCTCCTTTTTAATGCTGTCGTTCAGTATACCATACCGTTTCCCCATGTGCAAGAAAAAACATTCAGGCGCGGGAAGCCTTTTCGTGCAGGAAAAGCCGTACCTTGTCGATCCGGCTTCCGTCGACGGATTCCGCCGTCAGGCGGACGCTGTCCACAGTCACCGATTCCCCCTGCCTGGGGAGCCTTCCCAGGATGCCGATCATCAGGCCGCCGATGGAACCGTAGTCCTCGGAGGTCAGGGAAAGGCCGAGACGGTCGTCCAGGTCATCCAGGCTCATGGAGCCTTCCACCAGGTACTCGCGGTCTCCTATCCTCCGGACAAGGTTCTCCTCGTCGGCATCGTACTCGTCGTGTATCTCGCCGACAATCTCCTCCAGCATGTCCTCCAGGGTGATGAGGCCCGCCGTCACGCCGTACTCGTCCAGGACGATAACGATATTGATATCAGACCGCCGCATCTCCAGCATCAGCCCGGAGATATTCTTGAACTCATAGGTGTACAGGGGCTTGCGCAGGTAATCCCGCAGACGGAAATCCCCGGAATCCTCCCGCAGGAAAATATCCTTGATATTCAGGATGCCGATGATATCGTCCGCGGTCTCCTCATACACGGGAAACCGGGTATACTTTTCCTCCCGGAATACCCGCATCAGCTCCTCATAATCCGCGTCCGCGCTGATACAGGTCATATCCACGCGGGGGACCATCACATCCCTGGCCACCGCATCGCCGAAATCAAAGACGTTGTTGATCATCGTCTTCTCTCTCTCCTCGATCTCGCCCTCCTGGTGGCTCACTTCCACCATGGTGCGGAGCTCGTCTTCGGTGATGGTGTCCCCTTTCCTGTTGAGGTCCACATGGAGGAGCGCAAGCACCACGTAGGCCAGGCGGTTCACAATGATAATCACTGGGGTGAGAAGCCACATGAGGAACCAGATAATCCCCGCGACGCGCAGGGAGATCGCCTCCGAGTAATACGTGGAGGCGGTTTTGGGGGAAATCTCGCCGAATACCAGGACTAAGAGCGTCAGGATACCGGTTGTCAGTCCCACCGCCCTGCTGCCCCAGAGGTCCGTCGCCAGCATGGTGGCGAGGGAGGAGGCGTAAAGGTTCACGACATTATTGCAGATCAGGATGGCGCTCAGCATCTTGTCCGGATCGTCCAGGACCCGGAGCACCGTTTTCGCCCGTTTTTCGCCGTCTTCCTGCAGATTGAGCAGGCGGATCCGGTTCACCGTTGTGAGCGCCGTCTCCGAGGCGGAAAAAAAGCCCGACAGGAACAGAAGTATGATCAGGGTGCACAATCGCACCGTTTCGCCGCTTTCCAAGTAAAAACCATCCTTTCCTTTACTAATCCAAACGATAATGCTATTAATATAGTATATACGCAAAACTATGTCAAACGGAGAAAGCCATGATTGACACAAATGACATGACGCCCCGGATCGGAATCGATATCGGCGGAACCAACACCAAGATTGTCGTCCTTCGCAGGGATGAGGGACCTGTCACTTCGCTCAGCCCTTCCGGCGCGGATCCCGCCGCCTCGGTGCGGGATCTCCTTACCCGTTTCCTTTGGAAGCACGGCCTTTCCGCAGGCAGCTTCTCCGAGATAGTCCTGACGGGGCAGCGCGCCACCTTCATCAGGGAGAATCTCCTCGGTATCCCCACACGCATCGCGGATGAAATCCGCTCCATCGGCCTGGGGGGCCTTTACCTGTCCGGCCTTGACAGGGCGCTGGTCGTCAGTATGGGCACCGGCACCGCCTAT
>ONXW01000386.1 GCA_900321915.1 uncultured Eubacteriales bacterium | reverse complement strand
CGGATCGCCGTCCTGACCGGGACCGTGGAGAGCTTTTCCGACGGGTACGGCACAAAGGTGGGAGAGCGGGGCGTAACCCTCTCCGGCGGCCAGAAGCAGCGGACTGCCATCGCGCAGACACTGATGAGGAATACGCCCGTCCTGGTGTTTGACGATTCCCTGTCGGCGGTGGATGCGGAGACAGACGCGCAGATACGGAAGAATCTCAGGGAACATTACGGGAAGGGGCAGACAGTGATCCTCATTTCCCACAGGATCCTGACCCTGATGGATGCGGATGAGATTATCGTGCTGAACCACGGCCGCATCGCGGAACAGGGAACGCACAGGGAGCTGATGGAGGCCGGCGGGCTCTATCGCACCGTCTGCGATATCCAGAATATTTCCGGAGGGGGACAGTGATGGGACAGAAGGGAAAGAATAAAAAGCTCTCCTGGTACGGGATTCCCGCCGTCCTCCCGTACCTTGGGAAATACCGCGCAAAAATGCTGGTGATGGTGTTCTTCGGGGCTGTCAGCAGCGCGGTGGACGCGCTGTACCCGCTGTTCAACCGCTATGCCATTGACCACTATATCGCTGACAGGACGCTGGACACCCTGGGGCTGTTCGCGGCGGCCTATTTCGCCGTGCTCATCATCCAGGTGGCGGCCAACCTTATCAGCGCGTTCCTGATAAGCTACGTGGAGCTGGACGTGGGGCAGGACCTTAAAAACGCGGCCTTCAACCACCTGCAGACGCTGTCATTTTCCTATTACAACAATAACAGCGTGGGCTATCTCCACGCCCGCATCATGAGCGATACGGACCGCATCGGGACGCTGGTGACCTGGAGGCTGATGGATGTGGTGTGGTATTTTGCCTATGTCATCAGCGTGTTTGCCGTGATGTTCCGGATCAATGCCGGGCTTTCCGCGATGCTTCTCGTCCTGGTGCCCGCATCTATCGTGCTGACCGCCTGGTTCCAGGGACGCCTGGTGGTGCTGAACCGCAGGATCCGGGAGCTGAATTCCCTGATCACAGGCAATTTCAACGAGGGGATCACCGGAGCGCGCACCATCCGGACACTGGTGGCGGAAGACAGGATTATCCGTGATTTCCGGGCGGATACCGAGGAGATGCGGAGAACCTCCGTGCACGCGACCCACTACTCGGCGCTCTTTTCGGCGACCCTGACCACCATGGCCTCGGCGGCGCTCGCCATCGTGCTCTGGAGGGGAGGGCGGCTCACCCGGGAGGGCGTGATCGCCATCGGGACCCTGTCGGTATTCATGTCCTACGCCCTGGGAATGATGGAACCCCTGCGGTATATGATTGCGGCCCTCTCAGAGCTGGTCAACGCCCAGGTCAATATCGAGCGCTTTACGAAACTCCTGGCGGAGGAGTCCGATGTGTCGGACAGCCCGGAGGTCCTGGAGAAATACGGGGATACCTTCCATCCGAAGCGGGAAAACTGGGAGCCGCTTCTGGGAGATATCGAGTTCCGTGATGTCTCTTTCCATTACCCGGACGGCCGGGAGATGATCCTCTCCCACTTTAACCTCCGGGTGCCCCGGGGGACGAGCGTGGCTATCGTCGGGGAGACCGGCGCCGGAAAATCTACCCTGGTGAACCTGGTCTGCCGGTTCTATGAACCCACCGGAGGGCAGTTGCTTATCGACGGAAGGGACGCGAGAGAGCGTTCCCAGCTCTGGCTTCACGAACATATCGGGTACGTTCTCCAGACGCCGCACCTTTTTTCCGGGAGCATCCGGGACAATCTCAGGTACGGAAAACCGGACGCTTCCGATGAGGAGATATGGGAAGCCCTCCGCATGGTGTCCGCGGAGGATGTGGTGAAACGCATGGGCCGGGGGCTGGACAGCCCGGTGGGAGAGGGGGGAGACCTGCTCTCCACAGGGGAAAAGCAGCTTCTGAGCTTTGCCAGGGCACTGCTGGCGGACCCTGCCATCCTGGTCCTGGACGAGGCGACCTCTTCCATTGATACAGTGACGGAGAAGAAGATTCAGGAAGCCATCGTACAAATGACCCGGGGACGCACTTCTTTCATGATAGCCCACCGGCTCTCTACCGTAACGGGAGCCGACGTGATCCTGGCAGTGAGGGACGGCGTGATAGTGGAACAGGGAACACACGGGGAGCTTATGGCGCGGAAAGGATACTATTATCAGCTGTTTACGCAGCAGTATGAGGAAAATGAGGTCAGGCTCGCTTTAGAACAGCGCAGTGTTGCATTCGACACCCGCAAAGAAATTTTCGTCACCCCTGATGATTGACATTTTGATTCCGATGATTATAATTTTTATGTTTAATAGAAGATGAAATTGAGGATATATTTCTTTTATTATCAAAAAATTTGAACAATTCAGCTGGCAAGTCTGACAAATCGGGGGAGGTCATTCGGGGCAGCTTCAGGTGGCTGTATGAAGAGAGAAGAACTGGAAAATATTCTCGCGCTGACCCGCGACATGATACGCGCTTTCTGGAACAAAGACGAAGCGCTTCTGGCGGAACATCTGCATCCGGACGCTGTGCTGATCGGGATGAATGAAAACCATTATTTCTACAGCAGGGATGAGTATCTTCATGTGCTGGGAGAGCACAGGGAGGAACGGCCGCTGGCGGACGTGCGGGATGATAAATATGAGGTTGTCTGTTCCACAGGGGATACGGCCCTTGTCTGCGGGCGGTATACGGTCTACACCAATCCGGATTCCGGGATGGTGCTGGTCATTAAAAAACGGGCTACCTTTTACTGGGAAAAGACAGGGAGCACCTGTCTTATCAGGCACCTCCATTTTTCAGAGGGCGTCAGGATCAGCAGTGAAGGGGAGTTTCCTTCCGGCGTCGGACGGGAGACTTACCGTTACATGATGGATCTGATGCGCCAGCACGGGGATATGGTGAAAATCACGGTCAAGGATACCGACGGAGTGACCCATATCATCTCCGAGAATGACATCCTGCGCATAAGCACGGAGGGGAAT
>ONXW01000226.1 GCA_900321915.1 uncultured Eubacteriales bacterium | reverse complement strand
CTGTCCCAGATCGTTGTTCAGAATATTCGGTTTCGAGTGCAGCGAAGGAATGACCTTTATCCGGAAATCTCCCACCTGAAACCCGGTCTCCGCCGAAAACTCCGCCAGCTGACTCTCCGGTACGCCGCCTCCCCTGGCGACATTCAGCGCGGACCTGCTCCCGTAGATAACCGCACCGGTTTTATTCGCAATATAGGGCGCATCCATCACATGGTCATGATGGGAATGGGAGATAAAAATTGCCTTCAGCCGATCCACATGATGCAGCCTTAACTCCCTGTCAATCACCTTCCGGTCCGTAAAAGCACTTCCGAAGATATACCTCGGCAGAGATGGTCGGGTCATGTGGGCATCAAAAAGAACCTGGTCCTTCCCGTCATCAAACAATAGGGTTGTGGTTCCGAAAAACGTCACTTTCATGATCCGTCCTCCATGCCGCTTGTTCACGCCCTTCCGGGCTGTTTCAGCACTGTGTTTTACGGATGCCCATAGGGGCCCTGCCGTCCGTCCACGGCGGGATATGTCTGATGGGGGACATGTTTTAAGTGCCGTTCCGCAATCGCGAACCGCGTTTTCCTCACAATGTCCACCGTCCTGCACACCATCTCTTCCGCTGTGCCGAAGGGATTTTTCAGCTCAAAATACTCTATTTCGGTGAATTCGCCCTGCACCATGCCCTTCGGGTGATGCGCGGTGACATAAAGCTGCCAGCAAAGAACGCCGTCCTCCCGGAGAGAACATTCCCCTCCTTGAACCTCAACTGTCAGCTGTGCAGGCCAGTAATAAGAAAACAGGACCGTCTCTTCCCCGTCCTGCAGCCGGCGCCGGGTGATTTCAGCGCCGGTCTGTCCTTCCCCTTTTAATTCCTTCAGGGTGAATTCGTATGTTTCGTTTTGATACAGTACTGTATTATCCATTCTTGTCCCTTCAATGCAATCCTTTCTTTTCGAGAATCAGTTCGAAAGAACCTTCCTCCAGACTGTTATAAGCATCCAGATGGATATGGCTTCCCGGCGGCTCTTCAGCCAGGCTTTTCAGATGGTTTGCCAGGGAGAGCAGTCCCTCCCTGTTGGCGGAGATAACCGCCGTGCCATTATCGATACGGACTTTTATCTCAAACCCGTCTATCCAGTTCAGTTCCATGGCTTTTTCTCCTTTATCCGGTATAGGCATCCCCGGCTCTGCTAAAGACCTGCTTTGCGTACTGATTTTATTATACCCTGTTTTGGGATCTTCTCAACAAATGTCTGCCGGCATGATATAATCGGATCAGAGTTTACAGAGACCTGGCAGAAAAGGAGGAACACATGCTTTTCGGGCGAAAGAAGAAGATGGCGCCGGTGTCCTATGACCGGAACACGCAGCGCCCGGCCATCCGGGCCAGCATCTGCACCGGGGAGAAGGTGGGCGGCCTGCAGGACCTGAAGACGGGAGAATTCACAGAGCTGATGTTTCTGCGGGGCGACGAGGAGGTAGAAGCATTCCGGGAGGCCTGCGGCGTGGACCGGCTGGAAACCATCTACTGATATGAGAGGGGCATTCCGCCCATACAGTGCAAATGAAAAGGAGTGGGGGACGTCCCCACTCCTTCTGTATGCTGATTATTATTCCCAGACATGAATCGTACCGGAAATGGATTTAATGTCTATTGTGACGTTTTCAGCGAGAACGTCTGTGCCATTTCCGCTTCCCGCAAGGGACGAGATATCTGCATCCTTAGGTATCACAATACCCATGAGAGGCATGCCGTAGAACTTGAGGCAGTCATTATACTCACCGAAACCATCCTCTAACGCGATCAGGTAACGGGCAAATGCGGCATCATTTAATCCGCGCATGTTCTCTGCGCCCCTCTCCTCCGGGAGCGGGCTGAAGTCACGGATGGAGTCCGGATAATCCACAGTGTAGGAAAAGCGGATATCCGCGAAATCCCCGACTGTCATAGCTCCTGAATCGAGCACCATTCTGACTGCCGCGGTCCCCAGTGAAGTTCCGTTCAGCTCAGGAAGAGTGTAGTCTGCATGCTCAAGATAACCTTTTGCATATTCCTCTTTCAGGTCCAGTTCATACTCAAAAAAGTCCACTGTTTCAGGGTCCGGAAACGCGCCGGTCATGAGATGAAACGCCATGCTCTCCTTTGGTACGATCTCCAGATACTCCTGCCAGTTGTCCATAGTGATCTCCACGGTCCGGACACCATTTTCAGCTTCCGGTTCCGGGGATTCCGGTTCCTCTGATTCAGGTTCTTCTGATTCAGGTTCTTCTTCCGTCTCTTCCGCCTGCTGCTCTTCAGATTCCGTTTCATTGCCGGAAGAGGTATCTTTCTTTGACCCGCCGCCACAGGCAGTGAAGATCATAGACACAGTCAGCAGCATTGCCATCAGAAACAGTGATTTTCTTTTCATTTCCAACCATTCCCCTTTCCGATATCCGCCATAATTTGACCGTTACCAGATGCGGACTCTGTCTTCCGGCGCGAGATACATCTTGTCGCCTTCCTTGATTCCATAGGTGTCTAAAAACTCGTCAAACTGCTGCACAACAACATTGATGCGCAGGTATTTCATCGGATGTTCGTCTTCCTCAACATAGAACTCCGCTATATCG